>JALYLW010000156.1 GCA_030774055.1 Acidobacteriota bacterium | reverse complement strand
CCTCATCGTTTATGCCCATCGCATCGCTCACCCTCGAGATCCGGATCGAGCACGCGCAATCGCTGAAGGACAAGCGGCAGGTCGTCCGCAGCGTGAAAGATAAGCTGCGCGCGGCGTTCAATGTGTCCGTTGCCGAACTCGAACCGGAGTCGCAAGGGATGTGGCAGCGCGCGACCATCGGCGTGGTCGCGATCTCCGATTCGCGCGATTACCTGCGCGGGTTGATGGATAAAGTCGAGCGTGCCGCGGCACGGGCGGCGAACAATGCGGGTGGGGACGTGGTGGACTCGTTCGTGGAATTCGTTGAGGGGGATGGCTGATTCGGTGATCGGGGGATCGGAGGATCGGGAGAACTGAACCCCGTCGCACGAGAGAGCATGGTTACGATAGGGGTTCCTCGACTCGCGCTCGGCTTCGCCTCGCGCTTCGCTCGGAATGACAATCGTTAAAGCTGGCGGGCGAGTCGCCTGCCTCCAGACGGACAAAAAGACTGCACAACAGTCGCGGCAGTGCGGAGTGGGCGTCCCACTGAGCTCTCCGAAAAGTGATATCCTCATCGGTTTTCGTGGTGACGGTTTTTGCCGGTGTAGGGGCGGCCAAGCCGGGAGGCTCAATGTTCGATCGTGGGGCGCAACATCATCACCAGCGGCTCGAGGATACGGTGCGTGAGGAAGTGACCGCGCTGCTCGAAGGCGGGCTCGCCGATCCGCGTATTGGCCTGGTGACGGTGAACGTGGTCGAGCTCATGCCAAAAGGGAAGACGGCGCACGTGTACGTCTCGGTAGCGGGTTCCGACGAAGAAGCCGAGCAGACGCTGGAGGCGCTGCGCGCGGCGAAAGGGTACATCCGGCACGAGCTGGCGCTGCGGCTGCAAGCGCGCAAGGCGCCGGACCTGATGTTCCACCTCGATCGCTCGGACATCATCGAAAAAAAGCTCGGAGCAGTACGCGAGCGCGAGAAACGTAAACGGGGCTGAGGATGGGCCACGAAGAGCAGATCGGCAGCCTGCACGCGGTGATGGAGCGGGTGGAGAGCACGGACCGGTTCGTGCTCACGTCGCACGCGCGTCCGGATGGCGACGCCGTCGGGTCGGTGCTCGCGTGCTGGCAGGTGCTCGACGCGCTCGGCAAGCAGGCCGAGGTCGTGCTCGCCGACGAGGTGCCGTTCATCTACAAGCGGCTGCCCTACGCGGACAAGATCGTCCACGCGAGCAGGGTCAACGGGAAATATGACACCGCCATCCTGCTCGAGTGCGACTCGATCGAGCGCACGCGGTTGCAAGGCCTCGAAGACCGCATCCTCATCAACATCGATCATCATGTGAGCGGGCGTCCGTTCGCGCACATCAATTGGATCGATCCGAGCGCGTGTGCCACCGCTGAGCTGGTCTATAAGCTCGCGCTGAAAGCCGGAGTGAAGATCACGCCCGAGCTGGCCACCTGTCTCTACGCTGCCGTGCTCACCGATACGGGATCGTTCTGCTTCCAGGGCGTGAACGAGCGGACTTTCGGACTTGCGCGCGAGCTGGTGCGAGCGGGCGCGAAGCCGGCGGAGATCGCGCAGCAGGTCTACTTCGCTTCTCCGACCTCGAAGATGCGCTTGCTGGGCGCGGCGCTCGCCAACCTCCATCGCGAGCACGCGCTGGCGTGGATGCACGTGACGCGCGAGCAGTTCGACCGCGCCGAAGCCGAGGATGAAGACGCGGAAGGCCTGGTGAATTACGCGCTTGGCATCGCCGGCGTGGAGGCGGCGGCCTTCTTCCGCGAGTCCGAAGGCGGACGCTTCCGCGTGAGCCTGCGGTCCAAGGGGATCATCGACGTGGCGGAGATAGCGGCGCAGTTCGGGGGCGGCGGACATCCGTGCGCGTCGGGATGCGCCATCGATGGTCCGCTCTCGGCGGCGAGTGAAAGGATACTGGCGCAGTTGCGGTGCGCGCTGGGAGACAAGGCGGTCTGACCGAAAGGCAGCATGCAGATATCGCTGGCAACGCAGATCGAGTCGTTCGTGGGCGCGGCGCTGATCCTGATCGCATACATCGGGCATCAGGCGCGCTGGATGGATTCGCGGCGCGCGACTTACAACCTGTTGAACGCGGCGGGCGCGGCGATATTGGCGTGGATCGCGCTGCGTCCGTTGCAGGTGGGGTTCGCGATCATGGAAGTGACGTGGACGATCGTGAGCCTGGTGGCGCTGGTGCGGGCGATGCGGGGTGGGCAATCGGCGGCCCCCAGCCCACAGTAGCCGGCCTGATACACTTTTTGCGTTGAACGACCGGCGCAATCTCCTGATCGAAGTGGCGACCGTCGCGGGGTTCTGCGCGTTCCTGCAGTATTTCGGCGCGGCGGCGATCGGACTGACCGGCGCGGACGAGCCGCGCTACGCGCAGATCGCCCGCGAGATGCTCGCGCGCCGCGATTGGGTCACCCCCACACTCTACGGGCATCCGTGGTTCGAGAAGCCGATCCTTTATTACTGGTCGGCGATCGTCTCTTTCAAACTTTTCGGCGCGAGCGACTGGGCAGCGCGGCTGCCGGCGGCGACCTTTGCCACGGCAGCGGTGTTCGGGGTGTATTTCTTCTTGCGGCGGTTTGCAAGAGGGGCTGAACTCGACGGTGCGTTGATGACGGCGTCGTCGGTGGCGCTGATCGGATTCGGGCGCAGCGCCGGGCCGGACATGCTGCTCGCCGCGAGCTTCACGCTGGCGATGCTGGCGTGGATGGCGTGGCGGTTGACGCTGACCGCCGCGGAGGACAAAAAGGTTTGGCTGCTGGCGTTCTACTTCTTCGCTGCCGTCGGGATGCTGGCCAAGGGGCCGGTAGCGCCGGCGCTGGCTGGACTGATCGTTGTGCTATTTGCGTTGTTGCGGCGCGAGCCGCGGACGGTCCTGCGGACCCTCTGGCCGCCGGGCATCCTGCTGTTCCTCGGGGTCGCGCTGCCGTGGTATGTGGTCGTCCAGTCACGCAATCCGCAGTTCTTCCGCGCGTTCATCCTGGAACACAACCTCGCGCGTTTTGCGACGAACGTGTATCAGCATCACCAGCCGTTCTGGTATTACGTGCCCGTCGTGCTGATCGGGACGCTGCCCTGGACGGTGTATTGGTTGGCGGCGGTGGTGGATGCGGCGCGGCGAGCCTGGCGCTCGCTTGCGGGCGAGTGGGCAACGGCTCCGCTGGGCGTGGGCGGCGGCGGTGAGCGGGCAACGACTCCGTTGTTGCAGCAGTTCCTGCTGATCTGGATATTCGCGGTGCTGGGATTCTTCTCGATCGCGCAGTCGAAGCTGCCGGGGTACATCCTGCCGGCACTGCCGGCGTGCACACTGCTGGTCGCAGACTACGTAGAGCGCAAACGCGGGGCGAAGCCGGACTTTGGCCTGCTGACGCTGCATGCGGGCGTGTTGGCCCTGATGTTTGCGGGCGTGCTGCTGGTGCCGTACGCGTTGGCACAGCCGGGGAACGCGCCGCGCATCACCGCCGGCGTGCTGGCGGCAATCGTGTTCGTTGCGGTGGCGTGGACGGTGTACGTCCGCGGACTGCGCTTGCTGCGCTTCGTCACGCTGGTGCCGGTGCTGGTGTTGCTGGCTTTCCTGCTGCGGCTGGCCGCGCCCGTGCTGGATGCGAAAGTCTCGTACCGCCAGGCGGCGCTGGCGCTCGACGCCATCGATCATCGCAGCTCGCAGCTGGCTATCTACAAATCGCGGCGCGAAGCCGGGTATGGGATGGCGTTTTATCGCGGGCAAGTCATCACCTGGTACCAGCCCACATACTTCGACCAGCCGGCGGGGATCCCGAGCGGTGATCACATGGTGATCGCGCCGGCGGGCATGGAAGAAGAGTTGTCACAGCTGGTGGGCGGACGGCGCGTCTCCAAAGTGGGAGAGTACGCGCCGCAGAAGCTGGTGTTCTATTGGGTGAGTCCGGCTTCCATGCATCATTAGGAGCTGCCGAGTCGAAGCCCCCGCTCGGGGGCAAGCGGGGCTACAAATCCAGCCCCACCTCGCGCGTCAAGTGGGGAGGCTCATCCCAGTAGTTGCATGGGATGGTTCGGGCGGGGCCGGCGCTTGCAATCGGATGCGCGGTGAATAGACTGTCCGGATGGCAACGACGGCCCGCCGCAGCCTGCAGCACCGCCCCACGGCTCCCGGACTCGCGATGGAGATCCTCGACCTCAGGCATTTCACGTCGGCTGAACTGCGCGGACTACTCGAGCGCGAGGCAGAGTTGTGGGCGCGCACGCTCAACTGGGATTATCGCGCGTCGGTAGAGATGATCCTGCGCTACCTCGATGCCCGGATCCTGCCGGGATTCGCCGCGGTAGATGCGGGAGTGATCCACGGTTACTCGTTCTTCGTCTATGAAGGCGCGAAGGGCGTGATCGGCGACCTGTTCGTGGACGACACCTTCGGCGAGCAGCGCCAGCTGGCAACGGAGCAAAAGCTGCTGACGCACGTGATCGAAACGCTGCAGAGTTCTCCCGGGGTGCATCGCATCGAGGCACAGTTGCTGGTGCACGAGGCGGGCGACGTGGCGCAGCCGTTCCTGCGGGAAGGTTTTGCGCGCCATGCGCGGTTGTTCATGTCACTTCCCCTTGCCGGACCGCAAGCGAGCACGAATGGGCTGGCGCAGCGGGAGTTGCCCGGCATCGAGGTCCGGCGCTGGTCGGAACAGGATTTCCAATCCGCCGCCGCCGTGATCACGGCGGCATATCGCACCCACATTGATTCCGAGATCAACGATCAGTATCGGACGGTGCCCGGCTCGCTGCGCTTCCTGAACAACATCGTGCGCTTTCCGGGTTGCGGGGTCTTCGATGCGGAATCCTCGTTGATGGCCATCGACCGGGCGACGCGCAGCGCCATCGGCGTGATCCTGTGCTCACGCGTGCGAGACGATGTGGGCCACGTCACACAAGTGTGCGTGCTGCCGGAGCATCGCGGACGCGGGATCGGCGAGGCGCTGATCGCGGCCTCGGCCGCCGACCTGCAGCGGCGCCGGTTCGCAGCACTCTCGCTGACGGTGACGGAAGGGAACACGCGCGCGGTGGAACTGTATCGCCGGATGGGGTTCGATGTCCGCCGCGTGTTCGATGCTTTTGTCTGGGAAGGCTAGAAGAAACCGGGTGGATCGGGTGATCGGAAAACCACCATCCCCAGATCCTCCGCTTGGGCTGAAGCCACTCGCGAAGCATGACGTCCCTTAAGAAATCAATGTCTTAAGGCCCACATCACCCAGGCACCTATAAAGGTTCCCACCACAAAGTAAGCAAAGCATTTCACGCCGTAGCGGAACTGGTCGCGCGGGGTGGAGCGCTGCGTGATGCCGAAGACGGTCGAAGCAAAGAGCGCGAAGATGATGGCGGCGCTGAAGTGGCTCAATTGCATCACGGTTTCTTCCCGAGTGCGATCTCGTGGGCGTCGACGGCGCTGACGATGTTGAGCAGGCCGGCGACGATGACGAAGACGCTGCCGTAGTTCGCGGTGACGGTGTTGATGGCGCCCGCGCCCCAGTCTTTGGCACGGGCGAGCAGGTAGAGGGCGCCGGCGCCGGCGTCCCCGAGGAAGCCGAGGATCTCGAGCAGGTCGCCGGTGTTGGGTTGGTAGACCTTGGCGTTCATCGAAATACCGAGCGAGAACATGGCGACCACGGAGAGCATGAGGAGCGCGCCGCGGATCCATCTTTTCTGGATGAGGTGTCCGCCGCCGGGGATGAGCCAGCCGACGATGGGCGCGACGATGGCCATGGTGGTCATCGGATAGTGCTTTTCAGCGGCGGCTTGTTCGACGGTGTCGGGCATTTCGTTTGCGCTTCGGCCGAACGGAACGGCCTGCGCGCAAGCTTACGGCGTGTAGTTGCGGGCTTCACCCGTGTCTTTCAAATCCTTTATATCAGCACGATCTCTTTTTGCACGGCGCCGGTGACCTCGGCGGAACCCTTGCGGACGAGCACGTTGACCTCGCTACGCACGCCGAACTCGGGCAGATAGATGCCGGGCTCGATGGAAAAGCAACTGTTGGGGATGATCTCGCGGACGTCGTGCGTCTCGAGGTTGTCCATATTGGCGCCGTTGCCGTGGACGCTCGAGCCGATGGAGTGTCCGGTGCGGTGGGTGAAGTACTGCGCCAGGCCCTTGGCGGCGATGGTCGCGCGCGCGGCGTCATCGACCTGCCAGCCCTGGAGTCTCTGGCCGGCCGCGATGGCTTCCTGCACCTTCTTCACGCCGGCATCGCGCGCGGCGGCGACGATGGTGAAGATCTCGCGATGCTTGTCGCTCGGCGCCTTGCCGACGAAGCCGGTCCAGGTGATGTCGTAGTAGACGGCGTCGGGCGTGTTTTTCTTTGCCCAGATATCGAGCAGGACGAAGTCACCCTCTTTGAGCCTGGCGGAGCGAGCCGCGGTCGGCTCGTAGTGCGGGTTGCCGCTGTTGGCGTTCACTCCGACGATGGGAAAATCTTCCGTCACCAGCGACTCGCGCTTGAAGGCCTCGAGGATCCACTGCTGCATCTCGTACTCGTGCGTGCCGCCATTCCTCACGCGCCGTCCGATCTCCTGGAAGGCCGCCTGCGTGATCTTGTCGATGGCGTCGCGGGCGGCAAAGTGTGACTGGATCTGCGCGTCTGTCCAGGCAGCCTCGAAGCGCGCGACCAGGTCGCCGGAGCTGCCGATATCCTTGCCGAAGCTGCGCAGCAGTTCGATGGTGCCCGCGTCCACCAGCCCGATGTACGGGATGGCGTTGTTGGGCGAATATTCCATCGCGATCTTCTTGTAGGGCGCGAGCATCTGCTTGAGACCTTCCTGCTGCTCCTGCCACGACGAGTACTCGGTCTTCGCGCCGGGGAGCGGGTCAAGATGCCCGGCCTCGATGCGATGGACGAGCTTGCGGGGCTCGCCCGCGGCCGGGATGACGTAATACCAGCGGCGCGTCACCATCAGCGATTCCGGCAAGCCCAGCACGCGGTAGGCGATGGGATCGCGATGATGATGGTCGTAGAAGAGCCAGGCGTCAAAGCCCCGTTCGGCGAGCGCGGGCTGGATGGATCTCAGGTCCATAGCGAAGGAATCATTCTAAAGGAGGAAGCGGAAAGCGTCATGCCTGTGCCTCGGCTGAAGCCGGTTCAGTGGCTAGGCACGAGCATACCCAGCGCTTTCGCGCTTGGGCTAAGCACGGGACGAGCGGGCATTGCGGCGGCGGCTGCGAACTAGTCCTTGGCTGGCGGCTTGGATTGCTGCTTGACCTGCTGCAGGGCCGACATGCCGCTCATGACCGAGTTCTGCAGTTCGTCGAGTTTTTCGCCATCGTCGAGCCGGAGCTTGGCGACGAATCCGATCTCGGCCAAGCGCCATTCGCCGGCCTCCTGCTTCATCCGGACGAGCACTTTGGGGATGAAGGCGCTGACGGATTCCTTGCCATCTTTGCTGAGACGGAAGCCGAACTCGAAATCGTTGCCGTCGGCGGTGAGGTCGTCGCGATCGATGGTGACCTCGATCTTCTGCGCCGTCTTGGGCTCGATGTAGGTGAGGAAAGTGGGGCCGGCGGGGAAGAAACGGACGTCCTTACTGGTGACGAGCGCAGTGTTCGCGGTCTTCATCGGCGACGAGGTCTGGCCGGTCTTGGCGTCCTTGGACTTGAAGCCTTCGAGGCGGACGAGCAGCGCTTCCGGCAGATGCTTCTCGA
The DNA here is from genome assembly GCA_030774055.1 of Acidobacteriota bacterium. Lineage (NCBI taxonomy): Bacteria > Pseudomonadati > Acidobacteriota > Acidobacteriota bacterium. The sequence continues at coordinate 2,834 of JALYLW010000156.1, read as the reverse complement.
AGGCCTTATCTGATTTCGCGGTCAGCATCTCGATGAGCGCCTGGCGTGCGGTCTGCGGCGTGGCCACCGCTTTCTTGGGTGCGACTTTCTGTTGCGCGAAAGCCAAGCTGCCGGCGGTGAGCAGGGCGAGGACGATGGCGAGACGGCGCATGGTGGAAACCTCCAGATTGTGCGGTTAGGGGAGGGAAGTGTTGCATAGGACAGTGGCGTTGCGCCAGCAAAACCGCAGCAAAATCAAGGTGCTTCCCCTCGCCTTCGCTGAGCGGCTACGAGGGTAGTTCCTTTTCCTGCTCCTGCTTCATCGGTTGGACGATGCGGTCGTAGATGAAGAGCGCGAGCGCGGTGAGCACGCCAACGCCGGTGACGATCCACCAGATCTTGTGCGGCTCGTGGGTCACCTCGCCGTAGTGATGGAGGAGCTTGCCGGCGAGCCATCCACCGACGAACGAGCCGATGCCGATGGGGAGGAAGGCGAAGCCCATGTAGGTGCCTTGCTGTCCGGGGGGCGCGAGGCGCGAGATGTACTCGTAGTAGCGCGGCGATTGGATGATCTCGCCGAGCGCGACGACGGCCAGCGCGACGATGGCCATCACGACGCTGGGGCGCAGCGCGAGGAAAAGCCAGGCGAGTGAGGTGACGAGCGTTCCCAGCGTGATGGCGGGAAACGAAGGGATCTTCCTGGTCAACGCATTGATGGCGACGGTGAAAAAGATGACGATGAGCGGGTCGGTGATCAGGATGTAGCCGGTGTTCGCTTTGGGATCGACGTACTTCACGATGTAGCTGGGCAGGATAAGGTATTGCTGCCAGAAGACGATCCAGTAGCCGCTGAAGATGAGGAGGAAGATCATGAAGCGCGGATTGGCCAGCACGATGAAGAAATTGCGGAAAATGGTGCCGACGGTGGCGGTGGGCTCGCCCGCTTCGCGGCGCGGCTCCTTGAAGAAGATGAGCACTGCGAGGAACATGAGGAAGACGCTTGCCGCGGCGATGAGAAAGACGCTCTCCGGCCGCAGGCGCTCGTGGGCCCAACCCGCAAGAAAGGGTCCGAGCGTGGAACCGATGTTCACCATCGTGTAATAGATCGAATATCCGATGGAGCGGACATTCGGCTTGGAGGCGCGCGCGGTCGTGCCGACGACGCTGGGCTTGACCAGCGCGACGCCTAGCGCGGGGAGCAGAAGGATGAGGCCGACCATGAAGCCGAGCGGCATCATGCTGCGGACGGGAGCGAGCCAGGGCGCGGCGATGGAGCCGACGAGGAAGTAGGCGCAGCTGAGGATGAAATAGGCGAGCGAGAGCGCGCGACGAAAACCCATCCAGTCGGCGATGGCGCCACCGAAGGCGGCGAGCACCCAGACGGCGCCGCCGAACCAGCCGCCGAGCCTGGTGGCGTCCTCGATGGGGAATTGAAGGGCTTCGTTGAGGTAGCGCACCAGGACGGCGAAGACGGCGTAGTAAGACAGCCGTTCGAAGATCTCGCTGAGGTTGGCGACCCAGAAGGGCCGCTCGAAGCCGGTGCGGATGTCCTCAAGCCGCGCGCTCAGCGTCATAGGTGAGTACCGAGTTGCGAGTAGCTGAAGCAGGTTCCTCGCCGCTCCGCTCCTCGGAATGCCAACTTCAGGGGAGTGCGGCAGCGATGCGGTCCGCGAGCGAAGCAGCCGTGATGCCGGTGACGCGCACCACCTTGTTGCGGCTGCTTTGGCCCGCGGCAATGGTAATGGACGAACGCGGCAGGTGCAAAACTCCGGCCAAGAATTCGATGGCCGCGTGGTTGGCGCGTCCGTCGCTGGGCGGCGCGGTGAGCGAGAGCTTTAAGGCGTCACCCAGCATTCCGGTGACGGTGTCTTTCTTCGCGCGCGGGTGGACGCGGACGGCGAAGCTGGCGCCGAGTTTGTCGTCGTGGATGGGAATCATTTTTTGTTCTGCGCTTCGGCTGAATAGCGCCGCCTGCGCGCCCCCCGCCGCGGCGGGCAGAGCGGATGCTCGCTGCGCCCGCGTTGGTTTTACGGCGCGGCTGAAGCCGCGCCCCTCCGAGAGAGTTGCGAGCGGTCACGGTGGTGGCCGCGCGCCGAAGATGGCGGTGCCGAGGCGCACACACGTCGAGCCTTCTTCGATGGCAACCTCGAAGTCGTGCGACATGCCGATGGAGAGCGTCTCCATCGCGACGGAAGGAAGATCGCGGGCGCGGATGGCATCGCGCAGCTCGCGCAGACGGTGGAAGTATGGGCGCGCGCCTTCGGGGTCGCCGGTGTGCGGTGGGATGGACATCAATCCGCGGATATCGAGTGCGGCGAGTCGCGGCGCGGAGGCCAGCAACTGTTCGAGCTCCGGAGAATCCGGCGCGAGACCGGCCTTCTGCTGCTCGGCTCCGATGTTGATCTCGAGCAGTATGGGGACACGCTTGCGCATGCGCGCAGCCATGCCATTGAGTTTTTCGGCGAGGCGGAGCGAATCGACCGAGTCGATGGCGTGGAAGAGTTCGAGCGCGCGGGGCGCTTTGTTGGACTGGAGGTGTCCGATGAGGTGGAACTCGGCGCCGGCGAGGCGGTGGACGTCCCAGGATTTCCCCGCGAACTCCTGCACACGATTCTCGCCGAAGAGGCGGAGTCCGGCGGCGTGCGCCTCGGCAATGGCTTCGCCGGGAAACGTTTTCGAGACGGCCATCAGTCGGACGGCAGCGGGATCGCGCTGCGCGCGCGCGGCGGCTTGCGTGATGCGCTGCTTGAGCTCCGCGACGTTGGATGCGATGGACACGGGCCTCCTGTTTTACCACGGAGGAACGGAGCACACGGAGACGGCGATAGAAAAGAAAAGCGCGGGCGGGATGCCCG
>JALYLW010000155.1 GCA_030774055.1 Acidobacteriota bacterium | reverse complement strand
AAATCAGGGTGAGCGCGGAGCGAGCGCCGTACAGCGCGAGCAAAGCGCGAGGGCGAGAGCAGCTTCACCGCGAAGCCCTCGAAATCAGGGTGAGCGCGGAGCGAGCGCCGTACAGCGCGAGCAAAGCGCGAGGGCGAGAGCAGCTTCACCGCGAAGCCCTCGAAAAGAAGTGCGAGTGGTGTAGCCGTCCTGACGACCGTTGCGCTCCGGACGGGCTCGAGGCGGGGAAACGGTAAAAACCCGCCGCCACCACTCGGCTGGCCCATATGATGCTCTCGTCGCATCCCTCTAGGCAACTAAACGGGCAGCTTCTACACTCTTTACATGGACGGGCGAGCAGTCGGAACCCAAACCCCGTGCGGCCTGCATCATAGTAAAGCGGCCCCGTAAAGCGGCCCACCATCCGGCCCCGAACTTCATAAGCATCCAATAAGTCCCGCTATAGCACTAGATACGCAGGATTTCCCGCAGTGATATACAACGAAGCAGCTAGTTGGCCGCATCTCATTCAACAGCGGCCTGAAAAGGCGAATTGACACAAGCTAAAAAACTGGTAGCTCCCGGGCTTTCGGAAGCAGAGGCGATCCAACGGGCCCAGCGGGGAGATGCGGAGGCTTTTGAAGGCTTGTATGGCCTGCACAAGCGTCGTGTCTACTCACTCTGCCTGCGCATGACCGGGAACACGGCCGAGGCGGAGGACTTGACGCAGGAGGCTTTCTTGCAGCTGTATCGCAAGATCGCGACCTTCCGCGGCGAGTCGGCATTCTCGACCTGGCTGCATCGCCTGGCCGTGAACGTGGTGCTGATGCACCTGCGCAAGAAGGGACTTCCGGAAGTCTCGCTGGAAGAGACGCTGGAGCCGCAGCAGGAAGACGGTCCGAGGAAAGACATCGGCGCGCTCGATAACGTGCTCGCCGGGTCGATCGACCGCGTGAACCTGGAGCGGGCCATCGAAAGCCTGCCGCCGGGATATCGCATCATCTTCGTGCTGCACGATATCGAGGGTTACGAGCACAACGAGATCGCCGAGATGATGGGATGCTCCATCGGCAACAGCAAGTCGCAGCTGCACAAGGCCCGCATGAAGCTTCGCGACCTGCTCAAGTTGAGCCAGGCAGAACAGAAAGCGGCACGGCGATAAGGTGAGCCCGCCGCGGCGGGCGAGGGCAAAGCAGCTCTGCTGCGGCGCCCTCGAAGAGACGTTAACAAAAGGTAACAAACCGAGAAGAACCGCGCAGTGGTCCCGGTGAATACTTGAAGATGGAATAAACGGGGGAGTACAAAGCAAATGAACTGTGCAGAGTTTCAGAAGTCACTGCCGGAGATCGTCGATGGTGCCGGCAACGCCGAGCAGCACGCACACGGACAAACCTGTCCGGTGTGCTCTGACTTGGTGCAAGACCTGAAGTACATCGCCGAGCAGGCCAAGCTGCTGGTGCCGATGCATGATCCCAGTCCGCGGGTTTGGCTGGGCATCCAAGGCTCGCTCGAGCGCGAAGGGATGGTGCGGCCTTCCGCCGGGCGATTTCAGCCCCAGGTAATGGCTGGGGGAGGCGCTCGCTGGGGCACATACGCGCGTTGGGGCGCGGTCGCCGCCATCGCGCTCATCGCCATCGGGCTCATCGCCTATAACAACCGCGGCACCGAATCACCGGCAAACTCGACGACAGCCACGAATGCCAACGCACCGGCTTCCGGCGATGCCGCCGACGCGAACGACGCGAAGCTGGTCGCCGCGGTCGCGCAGGATACTCCCGAGCGTGCCGAAGTCTACAAACGGAGCATGCAAGACGTGAACGCGTACATCGCAGACGCGCAGAAGAGCGTGGATCAGGATCCGAGCGACGACGCAGCGCACGAGCACCTGCTCTCGGCTTACGACCAGAAGGCGATGTTGTACGCGATGGCCACATCGGGGCCCATGGAGTAGGGACAACCGAGTGAAGACCGGACGCATGGGAAACGCAAGCGGCAGCAGGATAGCGAATCGCGCCGCACCCGAGACGGGCAAGAGAGGATGTATGGGAAAGACAGCACGGCACACCGCGGCTCTGATCTTGCTGCTGACCGTCGTTCTGCTGACTAGCGCGGCGCTGGCAGCGGACAATCGCAAAGAATCCAAGTACAACGTGGGCCAGGGCGCCATCGTGACCATCGCGAACGCCAATGGCCCCATCACGGTGAAGAGTGGTGGCGGGCGGCAGGTGCTGATCGTGACCACCACGCACTCCGACAAGGTCGAGGTGGACGCCGCACAATCCGGCAACCGCATCGAGTCGCGCGCGCACTCGACGCAGCGCATCTCCGGCGACGAAGGCCGCGTGGATTACGAAGTCACCGTGCCCGCCGATGTTGACGTCACCATCCGCGGAGGCTCGGGCGCCATCCACGTGGAGCGGCTGCGCTCCGACATCCAGCTCGAATCTGACTCGGGCAACGTGGACGTCCGTGATGCGGGCAACGGCCACGTGCATGTCCGCACCGTGACTGGTCCTGTGACCCTGACGAACATCAGCAACGGGCACATCGAGATCACCACCGTGAGCGGTGACATCGCGCTGAAGTCCGTCACCGGACCGCACCTGAACGTCAACGCCGGCAAGGGCAACACTTCTTACGACGGCGATTTTGGCAGCGGGGGCGATTACGTCATCACCAGTAATTCCGGCAACATCGACGTCCGGGTGCCGGCGAACGCTTCCATCGCGCTCAAGGCGCGCTCCATCAATGGCAGCGTGGAGAATGATCTGCCGCTGCAAGCCAGCGCCATGCACATGAACCTCGGAGGCTCTCCCGCCGATTCGAAGCGCACCCTGATGGGCACCTCCAACTCGGGCAGCTCGTCGGTGGAGCTCCGTTCCTTCAGTGGTAAAATCCGCGTCAAGAAACAGTGAGCAACGGTGGCGGTGACGGGCCGCTACCAGATCCGTATTCGAAGTTTGCATCGAAGTCCGAATGCAATGACGCCGAGCCGCGCCATTTTTCTGACTGGATTCATGGGCGCCGGCAAGACGAGTGTCGGCGCGGCACTGGCTCGCCGTCGTGGATGCGCGTTCCATGACCTGGACGCGTTCGTGGTCGAGCGCGCCGGCAAGCCGGTCGCGCAGATCTTTGCCACGGCGGGCGAAGCCGAGTTTCGACGGCTGGAGTCGGAAGCGCTCCACGAGGTGCTGGCGCGCATCGATGCCGGCGATGGTGACGCGGTGGTCGCGCTCGGCGGAGGCACGCTGACCGCGGCCGAGAATGTCCGGGCGCTGCGCGCTGCGGATGGCGTGCTGGTCGCACTGGATGCTCCGGTGGAGCTGCTGTTCGAGCGCACGCGCGCCGCTCGCGGCACACGGCCGCTGGCAGCAGATGAAGCGACGTTTCGCCGGCTCTATGAATCGCGGCAGCCCCTCTATCGGGCTGCCAACATCGATGTGCGTGTGGATGCAGGGTCAGGCGACGTGGATGCGGTCGCCGAGCGGGTGGAGAGAGCGATCGCGGAATCGATCGGCGAGCGGATTTAAGCGGTGCTTTGATGAACGGTGATTCGAAGAGCTTGGATTCGATAAGCGGAGGCGATAAGTGCTGAAGATTTCCCGGGTGAGCCTGGTGGTTCTCGCAACATCATTATTGCAGGCAGTGCTGTTGCCGGCATTGCTGGCCGCGGCGCCGCCGAAAGAGGCAGGCAAAATCGTGGATGCCGGCACTTTCAGCATCTTGGTGGATGGCAAGCGCGTGGGCGTCGAGACCTTCAAGATCCAAGACCTGGGCGCCACCAACGCCACGAGCTCGCAGATCAAGATCACCGGAGGCAGCAATAAAGCCGAGCAGTCCTCGGTGCTGACGATGAATTCCGCCGGCGAATTGGTGCGCTATGTCTGGAAGGAGCTCAGCCCCGGCAAAGCGGAGACCACGGTGGAAGTGACCGAGAAGGCCGTGATGCAGCACATCACGATGGCGAACGTGAAGAAGCCGGTGGACATCCCATACATGACTTCCGCTTCCACCATGGTGCTCGACGACAACGTGTTTGCGCACCGGCAACTGCTGGTGTGGCGCTTCCTGCGCTCGAGCTGTGGCCAGAAGGACGGCAAGCAGAGCTGCACGCCCGGCAAGCTGGGCGTGCTGGTGCCGGCACAGCACGTGGTGGCCGTGGTCAGCGTGGATTTTGCGGGCAGCGAGAAGCTGCAATACAAGGGCGCGGAGCGTGACGTCGCGCACTTGAAGCTCACGTCCGACGACCTGGAGTGGAACATCTGGGTAGACCCGGCAGATTCCTACAAGATCCTGCGCATCACCATCCCGGCGAACAAGACGGAAGTACTCCGCGACTAGGCCTCTGGCGACTGACGTTTCGCGACTTCAGGACTTCGTGACTTCGGATAGCGAGGAGCGTCCTTGGCTTCGGACCAGCGTTCCAACATCCTGTTCGCTTACGGAGTGGCGCTTTTTCTGCTCTTCCTGTACTTCGCCCGCGACGTCGTCCTGCTCATCTATATCTCCGCGCTGGCCGCGGTCGTCATTTTCCCCGGGGTCGAGCTGGTACAAAAGCTGCGCGTGGGACGATGGCATCCCAGCCGCGGCCTCGCCATCCTGCTCGTCATTGTTGGCGTGCTCTTACTGCTGACCGTGTTCTTCGTGTTTGCGCTGCCACCCATCTTCCAGGACCTGCGCACGCTGGCAGCGGAAGGTCCGGCGCGGACGGCGGAGCTCTCGGAACGGCTGCAGCGCATCCCTTACGCCGATCGACTCGACGTCACCGCGCTCCAGGGCTATGCCACCGCCGCTGTGGGCGGCATGCTGGGATTGTTCAAGGGCGTGGCCGGGGGCGTGCTCGCGTTCTTCAGTTGGCTGGTGATGACGGCCTACTTCATCATCGATGGCGAGCACGTGTTCGACTGGACGATGTCGCTGTTCCCCGCCCGCCAGCGCACACGGCTGGAGCCCACGCTGCGGCGCGCGCAGCGCCGGGTGCGCCGGTGGCTGATCGGACAGGCCGCGCTCATGCTTATCCTCGGAGTCGCGGCTTTCATCGTCTTTGGCGCGCTGCGCTTGAAGTATTTCTACGCGCTGGCGGTGCTGGCCGGCCTGGCGAACATCATCCCCATCGTCGGTCCCATCGTGACCGTGGTGGTCGCGGCGCTGGTCGCCGCGACCGATAGTTGGACGAAGGTCGCCGGCGTCCTGGTGTTCTATCTGATCTACCAGCAGGTGGAGAACGCTTTCCTCACGCCCCGGATCATGAAGTCCACCGTGGATCTGCCGCCGGTGGCGGTGATCATCGCGCTGGCGCTGGGCGGCGCCGTGGCGGGCGTGGCCGGCGCGCTGATCGCCGTCCCCACCGCGGCCTTGGTGGCGGTGCTGATCGATGAGTACGTGGTGAAAGAGAACGAGCCAGCGGCTGTTTGAACCAACCGCAGCCTGAACGAACGGCCGCCTGAACTACTTCCCTGCCGCGGCCGGCTGCGACTCCGGCACCTTCACGTTGCGCAGGTATTCTGCCGCCGCTTCCGGCAACACCACGTTGATGAACATGCCGGAGCCAAGCTCGAAGCCGGCCACCTTGGTGAGCCGCGGGATGATGCTGATGTACCAGTGGTAGTACTTCACGCCCGCGTTCTCCGCCGGCGCGGTGCGGATGGCGTAGTTGTAGTCGGGATTCTCCAGGCCGTAGTAGAGCTTGGCCAGCAGGGTCTTCGTCACCCGCGCCAGGTCGACGCGCTCTTCTTCCGAGATGTCGCCAAAGCTCGCCATGTGCCGCTTGGGATAGATGTGGGTGACGAACGGGGTGGGCGAGGCGAACTGCTCCATGGCGACGAAGTGCGGGCTGTCGATGACGATGCGCGTGCCTTCGGCCAGTTCTTCGTGGTTCACCTCACAGAAGATGCACTCGCCGTATTCGTCGTAGTGGCGCAGCGCCTGCTCGAAGCGCTCGCGCACCTGGTGCGAGATGACGGGGATGCCGATGAGCTGGGAGTGCGGATGCTCCAGGCTGGCACCGGCGGTGCCGCCGTGGTTCTTAAAGATGATGACCTGCTGGATGCGCGAATCGTGGCTGATATCGTCGTAACGCATTTTGTACGCGCGCAGGATGTTGGCCACGTGCGCTTCGGGGAGCAGCGCGGTGGTGGTATTGTGCAGGCGGCCTTCGACGATGACGTCGTGGATGCCAACTCCATTCATCGTCCGCTTGGAACGCTCGATCTTGCGGGTGGGCAGACCTTCGCGCGCGAGCGCGGAGAACTTGTTGGGGACGACACGGATCTGCCACTTGCCGTCGGAATCGATGTGCATGATCTCGGGCGGCGCCTGCGCTTCGTTGCCGGCGCAGAACGGGCAGTTCTCGGAATATTCCGGCAGCGGTTTCACGTCGCGCTTCACGCTCAATTGTTCGGGGCGCTTGGCGCGCTCGGTGGCGATGATGACCCACTCTTTGGTGACACGGTTCTGACGTAGCTCGGGCATGGAAGCCTCTTTGTGCCGGCAATAGGGCCAGAAAAAACGCCGTACGGCTGGCGGACGTGCTGCGGAGCATACCAAAAGGGCCGGGGCCAGCGGGCGAAAAATACCTACCGCGGCAGGATGATAAAATCCTGCTCATCTCCGTCTTCACCCCGGGAACAAGCATGCTGACTCGCAAGACGCCTGTTGGGATCCTCGGTGCCACCGGCATCGTGGGGCAGCGCTTCATCCAGTTGCTTGATATGCATCCGTGGTTCGAGGTCGCGTGGCTGGCGGCCTCGGAGCGCTCCGCCGGACTGCCCTACGCCCAGGCCGCGAACTGGCGGCTGAAGACACCCATCCCGGAGCGCGTGGCGCGGATGACGGTCTCGCCGGCCGATCCCGCGGGCGCCCCGAAAGTGATCTTCGCCGCGCTCGATGCCAAGATCGCGCAGGAGCTGGAGCCGAAGTTCGCGGCGGCCGGGCACGCGGTGATCTCGAACTCCAGCGCCTTCCGCATGCAGTCCGACGTGCCGCTGATCATCCCTGAGGTGAACCCCACGCACCTGAGTCTGATCGACAAGCAGGAGTGGCGGAAGAAGTCGGGCGGCTTCCTGGTGACCAACTCGAACTGCTCGGCGATGGGACTGGTGCTCGCGCTCGCCCCGCTGGAACAGCGGTTCGGGATAGAAAAAGTGTTCGTCGTGACTATGCAGGCGGTGAGCGGCGCGGGCTATCCGGGCGTGGCCTCGCTCGACATCCTCGGCAACGTGATCCCCTACATCGCCAACGAAGAAGAGAAGCTCGAGCTGGAGCCGCGCAAGATGCTGGGCAGCGTGAACGGGGCGGGGGCGGTGCTGGCGGAGATGATCGTGAGCGCGCAGTGCAACCGCGTGGCGGTCGAAGACGGCCACATGGAATCGGTCTCCCTCAAGCTGAAGAAGCCGGCGACCAAGGAAGAGATCATCGAAGCCTGGACGACGTTCCGCGGCCTGGCGCAGGAGAAGCGCCTGCCGAGCGCGCCCGAGCAACCGATTTTCTATGACCCCGCGCCTGACCGTCCGCAGCCGCGGCTCGACGTGGAGCGCGGCGCCGGCATGTGCACCAGCGTGGGCAGGCTGCGGGCGTGTCCGCTGCTCGACTGGAAGTTCACGCTGCTCTCGCACAACACCGTCCGCGGCGCGGCGGGCGCGGCCGTGCTGAACGCAGAACTTCTTCAGACGCAAGGCTATCTCGGTTGAGCGTAGTGCTTAAATTCGGCGGGACGTCCGTGGAGGACGCCGCCGCCATCACGCGCGCGGCACAGATCGTGGAATCGCGTCTCGCCGAAAGACCCATCGTCGTGGTGAGCGCGATGGCGAAGGTCACCGACCACTTAGTGGCATGCGCCAACGCCGCGGGCAACGGCGACCGCGATGCCGCGCTCGGCATCGTGCGCCAGTTGCGCGAGCGCCATTACACCGCCGCCGGCGAGCTGCTCGGCACCGGCGTCTTCACCCAGTTCCACAGCGAGCTCGAGGCGGAGTTTGACGCGCTCGACGAGCTGCTGCGCGGCGTTGCCGCCGTGGGCGAGCTGACGCCGCGGACCACCGACAACGTGCTCTCCTTCGGCGAGCGCATTGCCAGCGAGCTGGTGACGGCGGCCTTCTCGGTGCGCGGGATGAACGCGTCGCTGGTGGACGCGCGCGAGTGCATCGTCACCGACGACCGCCACACCCGCGCCACGCCGCTGTTCGAGGAGATCAACGACGCTCTCACTGACATCGTGCAGCCGCTGCTCGAGCACGGCCGCGTGCCGGTGCTGGGCGGCTTCATCGGGGCCACCAAAGACGGCGTGCCAACGACCATCGGGCGCGGCGGCTCGGATTTTTCTGCTGCCATCGTGGGCGCCGGACTCAACGCCACGCGTATCGAGATCTGGACCGACGTGGATGGGATGAAGACGACCGATCCCAACCTCTGTCCCGATGCGCACCGCATCAAGGTCATCAGCTTTGAAGAGGCCGCCGAGCTGGCCTACTTCGGCGCGAGAGTGCTGCACCCGGCAACGCTGCTGCCGGCGGTGCGGAAGAATATCCCGGTACTGATCCTGAACTCGCGCAATCCAAAGAATGAAGGCACGCGCATCGCCGCACACGCGCCGGAGTGCAAGAACGTCTTCAAAGCCATTGCCGCGAAGAAGCGCATCACCATCGTCGATGTGGTCGCAACCAGGATGTTGGGCGCCCACGGATTCCTCAAGGCCATCTTCGACGTCTTCGACCGCCACCGCTGCGCCGTGGACGTGGTCTCGACCTCGGAGGTCAGCGTGTCGCTCACGGTGGATTCGAACGAGGCCATCCCGGCCATCGCCGCCGAGCTGGGAAAACTGGCGGACGTGAAGTATGAAGGCCGCAAGGCCATCGTGTGCCTGGTGGGCGAGAACATCCGCGGCACGCGTGGACTGGCGGCGAAGGTCTTCGGCGCCATCCCGGACGTGAACGTGCGCATGATCTCGCAGGGCGCGAGCGAGATCAACCTCACCTTCGTGATCGAGGAAGACGATGTGCCGGCGACCGTCCAGCGGCTGCATAAGATGTTTTTCGCCGAAGTGGACCCCAACGTTTTCGAGTAGGCTAAACCAGTCATGCGTCTAGTCATCCTAGGCCGCGGCAAGACCGGAGCGCACGTCGCTGAAGTGGCGAAGGAGCGTGGGCACGACGTCCGCGTGCTGGGCAGCGCGGAGAATCCCGGCGGGTCGGCGCTCACGCCGCAAGCGCTGGCTGAGGTGGACGCGGTCATCGACTTCACCACCCCGCAGGCCGTGATCCCGAACATCATCGGCGCGATGCAGGCGAAGAAGCCGATCGTGGTCGGCACCACCGGCTGGTACGACAAGCTTCCCATGGTCCACGACCTGGTGCGGGAGAGCGCTGGCAGCCTGCTCTACGCCCCGAATTTTTCCGTGGGCGTGAACGTGTTCCTGGAGGCCGCGCGCGCTGCCGCGGCGGCGCTGAAGCACGGCTATGCCGGGCACATCGTGGAACGGCACCACGCGCAGAAGAAGGATTCACCTTCCGGCACCGCCGCGCGCTTGCAGCAGATCATCCGCGACGCCAGCGGCACGGAACTCGAGATCACCAGCATCCGCGAAGGCGATGTGATCGGCACGCACGTGATGCTGTTCGATTCGCCCAACGACACCATCATGTTCACCCACGACGCCAAGTCGCGGCGCGGTTTTGCCGAGGGCGCCGTGATGGCCGCCGAATGGCTGGCCGGCAAGCAGGGGTTGTTCGAGTTCAAAGACGCGCTGGCGTCTGCAAGTAGACCCACCAGCACCTCGTCTGCAAGCAAACCCCAGTAGACTACTGCCATGAACCTTCGCGGCTGCGGTACCGCTCTCGTCACGCCTTTCAAGCAGGATGGCTCGCTCGACGAGCGAGCTCTGCGCGAACTCGTCAAATGGCAGGTCGAGTGTGGCATCGATTTTCTTGTCCCGTGCGGCACCACCGGCGAGACGCCCACACTTTCCTCTGACGAATGGCGACGCGTGATCGAGCTCACCATCGAGACGGCCGGCGGTGCGGTACCGATCGTCGCGGGCGCGACCTCGAACTCCACGCGCGAAGCGGTGGAGCGAGCGAAGACGGTGGCGAAGATCAAAGGGGTGGACGCCATCCTGACCGCGTCACCGTACTACAACAAGCCGACGCAGGAAGGCCAGTACCAGCACTTCAAGGCCATCGCGGAAGCGGTGGACAAGCCGCTGGTGCTGTACAACGTCCCCGGGAGGACGGCGGCGAACATCGAGCCGGCAACGCTGGCGCGGCTGGCGAAGATCAAGAACATCGCGGCGGTGAAAGAAGCCAGCGGCAACATCTCGCAGATCGCGGAGGTGTTCAACGCCGTGCCCGAGGATTTCCTGGTCTTCTCTGGCGACGACGCCATCACGCTGCCGGTGGTCGCGCTCGGCGGCATCGGCGTGATCTCGGTGGCGTCGAACGAGATCCCCGCAGAGATGGGCGCGCTCACCCGCGCGGCGCTCAGCGGCAAGTGGGAGACCGCGCGCAAGCTGCAGCGCAAATACCTGCCGCTGATGCAGGCGAACTTCATCGAATCGAATCCGATGCCGGTGAAGGCCGTGCTGGCGATGATGGGACGCATCGAAGAGGTCTACCGCCTGCCGCTGGTCCCGATGAAGAAAGATACACGCGCACGGCTGGAGCAGATCGCCGCGGAAGCCGGCCTGATCAAGACGAAGCAGGGGTTGAATTAGCTGGCGCTAGCCCGCGACCGCGAGGCCTGGGGAGCGGGTCTGGCGAGAGGCTCGCGCCGAGACGACGCGCGCGTAGAGACGCTCGTAACCATCCGCCGTCGCTCTCGTCGGTGACCGGTAGCAGCGGATATCCGACGTACAAGCACTTCATCGCGGCATCGAGCGCAGAGCTCACCGCTTACGCTCCGGCCCGGCGACGCTCGCTTCGTTATTCGCGGAACTCATGTTCGCAGAACTCATGTTCTCTGAACTCATGCCCACGGAACTCAGGTGCGCCGAGAATGCCGCTGCCAGTTCGCCGCCGGTGATGCCCCACTGCCACGCCTCGTAGTTCAGCACGCCGGGATGCGGCGGAGCGGTGTAGTCGTATTCCGCGAGCGGCCGGAAGCGCTCGGTCGCGGCGAGGAAATGTTGCAGCACCTCACGCTGCGAGCCGTACTCGCTGAACATCCGCAACTTCTTGTCCCATTCGGCGGCCACGGGCTCGATCACGATCTCGCTGCCATTCACTTCGCGGAACTGCTGGTTCACCACCACGCCGTCCACCGAGCGGTGATAGAGCGGGAACTCCCAGACGGGCAGCGCGTGGCGGCGGCCGGCGATGCAGGCGAGCAGGCTGCAGGCATCGTGGTCGGGATGTCCGCCCTCGAAGGCGGTGGCGAGCAAGGCTTCCGGACGCGCGTTTTCGATCGCGGCATCGAGCCAGCGCTGCGCGTGCTCGAGGTTGTGGAACAATTCCTGGTCGGTGACGCCTTCACAGGAGAGCGAGCGCTCGATGCCGATGAGGGCGAGCGCGCTCTCGGATTCGCGACGGCGGAAGTCGGCGTAGGCCCGGCGCGTTCCGTGCCGGGCCCAGAAGTAACGCGATTGCGGCGCACCGTCCGTGAGGAACGCCACGATGGGCTGGCGCATGCGCTGCATGAGCGTGCCGCAGCCCACCGCTTCATCGTCGGGATGTGGAGCGAGGACGAGCGTACGTCCGAGCAGCGGCGCCAGTGGAGAGGAGGTATCCGGCATCGAGTCTTTGGATGCAGTCTACGTGGGGCATGCGGCTTTTGTCGCGCCGGAAAGGCGTCGCGCCGGAAAGGCGTGGGCGGGCGGAAACTCCCGGCCTGTATACTGCGGCGGCGATGCCCGAAGCGCACATGCAAACGCTGCGCCAGCAGATCGAGCGCTGGTTTTCCGAGGCGACGCCCGCGGGCGATGCCCTCGGCGAAGCGCGCGGCGCGTTCAGCGAATTCCGCGATGCGCTTACCGCCGGCCAGGTGCGCGCCGCCGAGCCCGACGGCGGTGGCGGTTGGCGTGTGAACGCGTGGGTGAAGCAGGGCATCCTGCTCGGCTTCCGCCTGGGAGAACTGGTCGAGATGGGTGATCCCAAAGTGCTGAGTTTCGTGGATAAAGACACCTTCCCGGCTCGCCATTTCCGCGTCAGCGACGGCGTGCGCGTGGTTGCGGGCGGTTCTGCCGTTCGCATGGGAGCGTACGTGGCGAAATCAGTGATCTGCGCGCCGCCGATGTACATCAACGTGGGCGCCTACGTGGACGAAGGCACATTGGTCGATTCGCACGCGCTCATTGGGAGCTGCGCGCAAATCGGCAAGCGCGTACACGTGAGCGCCGCGGCGCAGATCGGCGGCGTGCTCGAACCCATCAACGCCTCGCCCGTCATCATCGAAGACGACGCGCTGGTCGGCGGCAACTGCGGTGTCTATGAAGGCACGCAGGTGAAGCGGCGCGCGGTGCTGGGCGCCGGTGTCATCCTCACGCGCTCCACGCCGCTGTTCGATACTGTCCGTGGCGAGATCTATCGCGCGACTGAGGCGCAGCCGCTCATCGTTCCCGAGGGCGCGGTGGTTGTCCCCGGAGCGCGCGCCGTGACCAAGGGAAAAGGCAAAGACTGGGGGATCTCGCTCTACACTCCGGTGATCGTGAAGTACCGCGACGAGAAGACCGACCGCGGCGTTGAACTCGAGGACATCCTGCGCTGATGCCCGACGAAACCCTTCCCACGCCACCACCGCCGGGCCGGAACAAAGCCCTCTTACCTACGCTAGCCCTTTTCTTTATCGCCGCCGTGTTAGTCGCGGTCAACGATTACCGTCCCGAGACGGTGCCGCATCTCGTGCTGCTCGGCTCGCGCTGGGCCGCCATCGCCGGACTCATGGCCTACGGCTGCCTGCGCAGGTCGCTGACCGCGTGGATCCTGATTGCGATGGTGGTGGGAGCGGCGATCGGGCACGACTTCCCCGACGCCGCGGTGAACCTGCGCGTGCTCAGCCTTATCTTTCTCCGGCTGATCAAGACCATCATCGCGCCGCTGATCTTCGCCACGCTGGTGGTGGGCATCGCCGGACACTCCAACCTGAAACAGGTGGGGCGCATGGGCATCAAGGCGCTGCTCTACTTCGAGGTGGTCACCACGGTGGCGCTGTTCATCGGACTGGCGGCCATCAACATCAGCAAAGCGGGCGTGGGTGTGAATCCGCCACCGCAGATGCACGAGGCGCTGCCGCCGGTCGCCAAACAATCGGCGACGGACATCGTGCTGCACGCCTTCCCCGAGAACATCGCGAAGGCCGTGGCCGATGGCCAGGTGCTGCAAGTGGTGGTGTTCAGCATCGTGTTCGCCATCGCGCTCGCGCTCATCAGCGAGCAGAAGCGCAAGCCGATGCTGGCGTTCTGCGAAAGCCTTTCGGAGACGATGTTCAAGTTCACCAACATCGTGATGCTGTTCGCGCCCATCGGCGTGGGCGCGGCCATCGCCTACAGCGTGGGACACATGGGGCTGGGCATCCTGGTGAACCTGTTCAAGCTGCTGGCCACGCTCTACGTGGCGCTCATCGTGTTCTTGCTCGGCGTGCTGTTGCCCATCGCGCTGGTGGCGCGGGTGCCGCTGCGCAGATTCCTGCGCGCCATCGCGGAGCCGGTCTCGATCGCCTTCGCCACCACCAGCTCGGAAGCCGCGCTGCCGCGCGCGATGGAGGCGATGGAAGCCATCGGCGTCCCGCGGCAGATGGTTGCCTTCGTGATGCCCACCGGGTACAGCTTCAACCTCGATGGCAGCACGCTGTACCTGGCGCTGGCGACCGTTTTCGTGGCGCAGGCAGCGAACATCCATCTGACGCTCGGGCAGCAACTGGTCATCGTCTTCACGCTGATGTTGACCTCGAAGGGCGTGGCCGGAGTGCCGCGCGCTACCTTGGTCATCCTGCTGGGGACGGCGGCGTCTTTCAACCTGCCAGAGTGGCCCATCTTCATCATTCTCGGCATCGACGAATTGATGGACATGGCGCGCACCTCGGTGAACGTGATCGGCAACTGTCTGGCGACGGTGGTGATCGCGCGCTGGGAGGGCGAGTTCGGCAAGGAGAAGCCCTCGGCAGTGGTCGCAGAAGCGGCGCAGTAGCCGGATTTTCAGGTCAAGGGCGGCGGCCGAGGGCGTCCGCGCCACACCAGCTGCGTGTTAGCATCATCACTCGCAACCCAGTATTCCCAATGCCTAAAGGAAAACTCCAAGTCGTTCCACTCGGCGGGCTCGGCGAGTTCGGCATGAACTGCATGGCCGTACGCTGGGGTGACGACATCATCGTCATCGACGCCGGGCTCATGTTCCCCGAGAGCGAGCTGCTGGGGGTGGACATCGTCGTCCCCGACATCACGTACCTGCTCGAGAACCGGAGCAAGGTCCGGGCCATCGTTCTGACGCACGGCCACGAAGACCACATCGGCGGGCTGCCGTGGATCCTGAGCGAACTCAACGTGCCGGTGTGGGGAACGGAGTTCACGCTCGCCTACGTGGAGAACAAGCTCGAAGAGCATGGCTTGCTCGACAATGCGACGCTCGAAGAGATCGTTCCCGGCGAACGCTTCCAGATCGGGCCATTCACCGTGGATCCCATCCAGGTCACGCACTCGCTGGTGGATTGCGTGGCGCTCGCGGTGCATACACCGCTCGGCGTGATCATCCACACCGGCGACTTCAAGGTGGACCCCACGCCGACGGACAACCGCCTGTTCGACCTGCACACCTTTGCCGAGTACGGCAAACAGGGCGTGCTCGCGCTCTTCCAGGATTCCACCAACGTAGAGCGCCCGGGCTACACGCCGAGCGAACGCGCGGTGCGGCGCAAGTTCGACGACGTGTTCCGCGCCACCAAGCGGCGGCTGTTCATCTCCTGTTTCTCATCGAGCATCCATCGCATCAAGCTGGCCATCGACCTGGCATTCGAATACAACCGCAAGATCGCGTTCGTCGGACGCTCGATGACCGAGTCCACCGAGATCGCGCAGGACCTCGGCTACATCGACATTCCCGACGGCCTGCTCATCCACCCCGGACAGATCAAGGACTTCCCGCCGGAGCGCGTGTGCGTGATGATCAGCGGCACGCAGGGCGAGCCGATGTCGGGACTGTCGCGCGCCGCCGTGGACCAGCACAAGCATGCGAAGATCGAGCGCGACGACACTGTCGTGCTCTCTTCGCGCATCATCCCCGGCAACGAGAAGGCGATCTACCGCATGATCGACCACCTCTTCCGCCGCGAGGCGCATGTGATCTACGAAGATGGCTCGTCGCCGCCGGTGCACGTCTCCGGACACGCCAGCCAGGAAGAGTTGAAGCTCATCATCAACTTGGTGAAGCCGCGCTACTTCATCCCTATCCACGGCGAGTACCGGCAACTGCGGCGGCACGGCGAGATGGCCGCGGCGATGCACGGCGCCGTGGGCAGCGTGATCCAGATCGAGAGTGGCGACATCCTGGAGTTCGACGAACTGGGCGCGCGCAAGGCGGGCAAGGCCACGGTGGGACGCATCTGCATCGATTCCGGCTCGCGCACCGACGTGGTGGAAGACCTGATCATCAAGGACCGCCGCCATCTGAGCGAAGACGGCATCGTGTTGCCCATCATCGCCATCAACAAGCTGACCGGCCGGGTGGAAAGCGCCCCGGAGATCGTGACGCGCGGCTTTTCCGTCGCCATGGGCGAGAATGGATTCATGCACGAAGCGCGCGGCGTGGTGATGAAGACGCTCGATGAGTCGTCGCCAGAGGAAAAAGGCGATTACGGCGTGATCAAAGAGAAGATACGCGCCGACCTGAAGCGCTACATCGTGAAGAATACCCAGCGCCGGCCGCTGATCATGCCGGTCATCCTCGAGGTCTGAGGAAGCGGATAAAATAGAAGCCCATGGACCCCTTAGTCATTGCCGGACGCCAGTTCCGCTCGCGCCTGATCGTTGGCACGGGCAAGTACAAGAACGGCCAGGAGACGCTGCGCGCCATCGAAGCCTCTGGCGCGGAGATGGTGACGGTCGCGGTGCGGCGCGTGAACCTTGACCGCTCCAAGGAATCGCTGCTCGACTTCATCGATCCGAAGAAGTATTTCCTGCTGCCCAATACCGCCGGCTGCTACACCGCGGACGAAGCCATCCGCACGGCGCGCCTCGGACGCGAGGTCGGACTCTCCGACTGGGTGAAGATCGAAGTGATCGGCGACCAGGCCACGCTTTATCCCGACGTGCAGGCGACCATCGAAGCCACGCGCGTGCTGGTGAAGGAAGGCTTCACGGTGTTGCCTTACACCTCGGACGACATCGTGGTGGCGAAGCGGCTGCTCGAGGCGGGCGCGGCGGCCATCATGCCGCTGGGCGCGCCCATCGGTAGTGGCATGGGGATCCAGAACACGGCCAACATCCGCATCCTGCGCGAGTTGATCACGGGAGTTCCGCTGATCGTGGACGCGGGCGTAGGCACGGCCAGCGATGCCGCGCTGGCGATGGAACTCGGCGCGGACGCGGTGCTGATGAATACCGGCATCGCCGCGGCGGAAGATCCCATCCTGATGGCAGAGGCGATGCAGCACGCAGTGATCGCCGGACGCGCCGCGTATCTCGCCGGACGCATGCCGAAGAAGCTCTACGCTACCGCCAGCTCGCCGGTGGAGGGTGTGGTGCGGTAGCGCGGTGTGCGGATCATCATTGGCGAGAGCAATAAAGAAGGGCGGCCGCTGTGGCCGCCCTTGGTTGTTGGCGCCGATGGGACAGTGACCAGCGACTAGCTCTTCTTCACAGGTTCCATCTTCAGGCTGGCGACGTGGATGGACTTCTTCGCCGTGTCGAGGTGTCCGGTGACGGTGACGTGATGGCCTTCATGTCCCTTGATGGCATCGGCGTTTTCGATGGCCCACACTTTGCCGTCGGCATCGTTGACCATGACGGCCTTGGCGCCTTTCTCGATGCACTTCTTGGTGCAGGCATCCGCCCCGGCGTTCGCGCCTTTGGCGCCGCACTTGTCATCGCTGATCCAGCCGGTGACGGTGGTGGAGGCAGGGCTGGCCTTCGCCGAGGTGGCGGGTTTGGCCTTATTGTCGGAGGCCCCATGCGCCCAGGCGACGACGCCGAGGGCGAGCGTGAATACCAGGATGAGTAAAAGGATCCGTTTCATTGCTTCATCTCCTGAGGGCGGCTGGAGCCGCGAAATCGGCGGTCGGCCGCCGTGAGAATGCTGGCCGGAGGCGGTCCCATTCTTACTCCGACGCCCACCCGGATGCAAGCGGCAGAACGTGCCGGGGGCCGTGCGCGCGACCGGAGCGCCCGGCTGGTTGCGGTTGCACTGCTTCTTTAAGTTACTGCCTTTTGGCGGCGGAGGTCTTGGCCACAGCGGGCTGCGGCGCAGGCGCGGGCACGGTGTAGATCACCTCGCCGGGCTTGGCATAGCGCAGTTGCTCCCGCGCTTCTTTTTCAATCGCTTTGGGGTCGGACTTCAAGCTCTGGATGTGCTCTTGCAGGCGCTGGTTCTCCTGTTGCAGCTGCTCCGTCTCCTGCTGCAGCTTGCGGTACTCGACCCGCTTCTGGTGGAAGACGAGCGCGCCGTTGGCGCCGAAGACGACGTGCCAAGCCAGCTGGATGGCGAGCAATGCCACCGCTCCCGTCGCCAGTTTGCGCCGCGAGCGGTAGAGCCACTGCCAGGAATCAGAGATCCACTTCATTTACGCAAACACCCAATCCTTTGCCGCCGAACTCAGCTTCGCGCGATCCGCTTCCACGCGCGCTTCCGTGTACGCCCGCACCACCGGCTCGGTGCCACTGAGGCGGTAGCAGACCCACGCGCCGTCCTCGAGGACGAGCTTCAGTCCGTCGGTACGGACGATGTTCGCCACTTTTCGGCCGGCAAACTCGCGCGGCTCCTGCTTCAGCTTCCCAGTTAACTTCTCTTTCACCTCAGGCGTCAATCGGAAGTTCTGCCGGTCGGGGTAAAAGGAACCAACTTGGTCAAATAATCGCCTTAATTGTTCGCCCAGCGACTTGCCGCGGCGCGCAACCATCTCGCAGCACAGCAATCCGGCGAGCACGCCGTCTTTCTCCGGGACGTGATAGCGGATGGAAAGTCCGGCGCTCTCTTCCCCGCCGATGGCGATCTTGTCCTGCTGGATGAGCTCGCCGATGTACTTGAAGCCGACCGGCGTCTCATACAACGGCACGCCGAACTTCTTTGCCAGCGCGGTGATCATGTCGGTGGTGACGACGGATTTGGCGACGCCATTCTTCCAGCCGCGCGTCTCGACCAGGAAGTCGAAGAGCAGTGCGATCACATAGTTGGGCGAGATGAAGGCGCCGTCGCGGTCGACGATGCCGAAGCGATCGGCGTCACCGTCCGTCGAGATGCCGATGTGCGCGCCGGTCTTTTTCATCTCCGCACGCAGGTCGTTGAGGAATTCGCCATCAGGCTCGGGCGCGTGTCCCCCGAAGAGCACGTCGCGATAGTCGTGGATGGTGGCGCATTCCACGCCCGCTTCGCGCAACGCGTCGTCGGGATAGCCGCGTCCCGCGCCCCACAGCGGATCGTAGGCGACCTTCAGTCCGGCTTGCTTGATCGCCGGGAGGTCCACGATCTCCTTGATGCGCGCGAGGTAGTGCGACTTCACTTCGATGGGCTGGGGCGCGATGGTGTCCGCGTTCGCCCCGGAAGATGGCTCGCGGTCGTACGCTTCGACCGCGGCTTCGATCTGCCTGGTGACATCGGGCAACGCGGGAGCACCATCCGGCGTGGAGAACTTGATGCCGTTGTACTCTGCCGGATTATGCGAGGCGGTGAAGTTGATGGCGCCGTCCGCTTGCGCGCGCCGCACCTCGAAGGCGATGGCCGGCGTGGGCGCGGGCTCAGCGATGACCAGCGGCGTGATGCCGTGCGCGGCGAGGATCTTGGTCGCGATGTCGACGAACGTCTCGCCAAGAAAGCGCGGGTCGCGCCCCACGACCACGCGCGCGCCCTCCGGCTTCTGCGGCTTCTGGGAAGCGACGTAGCGGGCCACGCCTTCCACGGCGCGGCGCACGTTGGCGAAGGTGAAGTCTTCGGCCATCACAGCGCGCCATCCCGAGGTCCCAAACTTGATCTGCACTGGCATAGGTCAATCCCCTACCGGAGGACGCGGATAGAATGCTACTGGTCTGCAACAAGAAGTCCGGAAAGAACTTTAGATGCTAGAACCTCCAGAGCATTGTGTATAGAGCGTGTGTATCGAGGATGACCATGACCGACAAGCGCATCATTCTTTCTACCGCCGGCTCGCGCGAAGAGGCCGACCGCCTGGCGAGCGCGCTGCTGGAGCGGCGCCTGGCGGCGTGCGTGAACGTGGTGGGGCCGGTCGCCTCCACGTATCGCTGGCAGGGCAAGGTGGAGCACGCCGACGAGTTCCTGCTGCTCATCAAGAGCACCGACGCGCGGTTCGCCGCGGTCGCGGCGGCGATCAAGGAACTGCACTCCTATGAGCTGCCCGAGTGTGTGGAGCTGGAGGTGACGGCGGGCAGCGACGCGTATCTGGAATGGATCGCGGAAAACGTGAAGCCTGACTAGATCGCCTTCATCGCGTTGTCGAGGTCGGCGAGGATGTCTTCCACGTCCTCGATGCCGACGGAGATGCGCACCATGCCGTCAGTGAGTCCGATGGCCTTCCTGCCCTTTTCGCCGAGCGCGGCGTGCGTCATGGTCGCAGGATGCGAGATCAGCGTCTCCACCCCGCCGAGCGATTCACCCAGCGAGCAGACGCGCACCTTGGCGAGCATGCGCTTGGCGTATTTCAGCGAACCGGTCTCGAAGGTGATCATGGCGCCGAAGCCGGTCATCTGTTTTTTCGCCAGTTCGAACTGGGGATGCGTCTTCAGTCCGGGATAGAAGACCGCCTCGACCTTGGGATGGGCAGCGAGGAAGGCGGCAACGGCGCGTCCATTGCGGTCATGCTGTTCCATGCGGACGGCGAGTGTCTTCACGCCGCGCAGCACGAGCCAGCACTCGAAAGGCGAGAGGATGGCGCCCGAAGATTTCTGGATGAAGGCGAAGCGTTCGGCGTGCTCGGGCTTGGTGCCGATGACCACGCCGCCAAGGCCGTCGGAGTGTCCGTTGAGGAACTTGGTGGTGGAGTGGACGACCATGTCGGCGCCGAGCGCGAGCGGCTGCTGGAAGTAGGGCGACATGAACGTGTTGTCGACCACGACCTCGACGTCGCGCTTGTGGCAGAGGCGGCTGATGGCGGCGATGTCGGAGAGCGTCATCAGGGGATTGGTGGGCGTTTCCACGTAGACGAACTTGGTGCGGCGGCGCAGCGCGCGCTCGACCTGCGCCAGGTCACTGGTGTCCACGTAGCTGAACTCGAGGCCATAGTTCGCGAGGATCTGGTTGAACAGGCGAGGGACGCCGCCGTAAACGTTGTCGGAGCAGATGACGTGGTCGCCGGCCTTCAGCATGGTGCAGAGCGCCATGATGGCGGCCATGCCGGAGGCGAAGACGTGCGCCGACGCACCGCCCTCGAGCGCGGCAAGGTTCTGCTGCAACCGGTCGCGCGTGGGGTTGGAGACGCGCGCGTACTCGTATCCTTTGTTCTTGCCCAGCTCCTCCTGCACGTAGGTGGAGGTGGCGTGGATGGGCGGAGCGACCGCGCCGGTGGCTGCGTCTGGCTCCTGTCCGATGTGGATGGAGCGGGTGGCAAAACCGCGGAAGTTGCTCTTCTCTGTCATTGATCCTTTATCAGAACGAAAAGCACGACTCTTCTAAAGATGATTCAGATCCCGCCATCGAATATCTTTTTTGACATGTAGCGCTCGGCCAGGTCGGGGATCACGGTGACCACGCGCTTCCCCGCGCCCAGCTGTTTGGCGACGGCGATAGCGGCAAACGCGTTGGCGCCGGCGCTGGAGCCGCCAAGCACGCCTTCTTTGCGCGCCAGATCTTTCACCATCTGGAACGCATCCGTGTCCGCGACCATGAAGATCTCGTCGGCCAGCGTGCGATCGAACGCTTTCGGCATGAAGCTGGCGCCGATGCCTTCCACCTTGTGCGGACCGGGCGGGCCGCCGCCGAGGACGGAGCCTTCGGTCTCGACCGCGACGCAACGGACATGCTTCAGGCGTTCTTTCAAGTAGCGCGCCACGCCGGAGAAGGTGCCGCCGGTGCCCACGCCGATGGCGATGGCGTCGATCTTGCCCTCCATCTGCTCGAAGATCTCGGCGGCGGTGGTCTCGTGATGGAACTCAGGATTGGCGGGGTTCTCGAACTGGAGGGCGACGAAAGCGTTGGGCGTCTCGGCGGCAAGCTGTTTGGCGCGGGCGATGGCGCCCTGCATCCCCTCGGCGTCGGGTGTGCGAAAGACCCGGGCGCCGAGAGCCTCCATGATCTTGATCTTCTCCATCGAGAACCGTTCGGGGACGAAGAACACCACCTTATATCCCTTGTTGACGCCGATGAGTGCCAGGCCCACGCCGGTGTTGCCGGCGGTGGCTTCCACGATGGTGCCGCCGGGCTTGAGCTTCCCGGAGCGTTCCGCTTCCTCGATCATCCCGATAGCAGCGCGGTCTTTCACGCTGCCGCCGGGATTCATGTACTCGAGCTTGGCATAGACGTCGGCCGCGCCCGCCGGCGCCAGCCGCCGCAGATGAAGCATGGGGGTCGCGCCCACGAGTTCGGTGATGTTCTCGGCGACGCGCAGGTGGTGGGCCGCTAGGGTGGTCTTCATCCGTGTGTCTTCATGTCTTCCTGACGTTGGCCTGGCGGTTGACTAGCAAGGGTAACGGCGCGTGCGGCGCGAGGTCAAATGGGCGGTAAAAGGAAAAGAGGCGGGGCGAGCCCCGTCTCTACCAGACGTCCTTGCGACTACGGCTGTTGTTTTGCGGCGCGCTGCTGCTCGGCATAGTAGCCGCTGCGGGTGCGGACCTGCAGCTTGCCATAGCCGCTGGCGCGGGCCTCGACCTTCACCGTGCGATAGCCGCCCTGGCTCTGCGGCCGCGTCGGTTTGTAGCCGATGATGTACTGATTGCGGATGTCATGCGCCACGGCGCGGCTGATCTCATCCACCTCCGTGGCGTCCTTGGGGAAGAAGTAGACGCCGCCAGTCTCGAGGGCGAGTTGGGTGAGCGCGCGTTTGGCGCGCTTGGCTTCGCGATCGTCGCCCAGGATGCCGATGGTGTAGACGACCGGGCCATTCTCGTCTTGCAGCGCCCGGACGGCGCGCTCGAGCGATTCGCGGCTGGCGTTATCTTCGCCGTCGGTGACGACGATGAGCGCTTTCTTATCCTTGGTGCCGTTCTTGACCAGGTGGTCGGCGGAGGCCATGACGGCGTCATAGAGCGCGGTGCCGCCACGGGAATCGACCTTGTCGAGCGCCTCTTTCATCAACCCGATGTTGGCGGTGAAGTCCTGGTCGAGCCAGTATTCGTCGTTGAAATTGACGATGAAGACCTCATCCTTGGGATTGGAAGCGCGCACCAGGTTGAGCGCGGCGGTGTTCACCGCCGAACGCTTGTCGCGCATGGAACCGGAATTATCCACGATGATGCCGAGCGAAACGGGAACGTCCATCAGGCGGAAGCTGG
The DNA here is from genome assembly GCA_030774055.1 of Acidobacteriota bacterium. Classification (NCBI taxonomy): domain Bacteria; kingdom Pseudomonadati; phylum Acidobacteriota; species Acidobacteriota bacterium. Next base: position 5,662 of record JALYLW010000155.1, on the reverse strand, counting down.
TGATCTTCTGCGACTCGTTGTTTTCGAAGACGGCAAAATCGTTGCTGCGAAGGTTCGTCACCATACGCCGGTTCTGGTCATAGACGGTGGCGTAGAGCTGCACTTCCTGGACTTCAGTCTTGTAGACGTAAGTCTCGCCGCGCTGCTCCATCTGGCCAGGCTGGGTGCCGGGCTGGGACGGCGGTTGCGCGCCCCGTGACGGCGTGACGGGGGCGTTGCTGGGCTGCGCCGGCGGCACCTCGCTCACCGAAGAGGTGGAGCGGGGCAGACGCTCGAGTTCCTCAGGCGTGACTTGGCCCTGCTGCGCCAGCAAACGCGGGGCCGGCAGTAGCGACGCGACAAGAGCGATAAGAAAGATCGCGAGAAGCGGATTATTCCGTGGGTGCATAGTAGCCCGTCTTCGAATAGACATGCAGATGGGGGAGTCCTTTCGGCGGTAGCAACTTGACCTTGATCTTTCGCCACTTGCCGTCCTTACCCGGATTCTTAGGACGGTATCCGATCACATATTGGTTGCGCAGTTCGATGCCGATCTTGGTGGCGACGTCGGTGAGCTCGCTGGGACTATCGATGGTGAAGGTCCTGCCGCCGGTCACTTCGGTGATCTCGCTCAGCAGCTCCGGCCCCAAGCGCTCTTCCGGAGTATTAGGGCTGAAATCGAAGATGCCGATGGCGTAGACCTGGACGTCGGCTTCCTTCACCAGCGCCTTGATCTCGCTCTCGGTGTAACGGCTGCGGTTATCGCCACCGTCGGAGATGATGAGCAACGCCTTCTTGCTGTTCTGGCCGTCGCGCATCTTGTTCATGCCGAGGTAAATGGCGTCGAGCAGCGAAGTGCGACCCTTGGGGACGACATAGACCAGGCGGCCCTGGATGTCTTCCACGGAGCGGGTAAAATCGGAAAGTAGTTCGGGACGCTCGGAGAATGTCACCAGGAAGAACTCATCCTGCGGGTTCGCCGTCTTGAAGAACTCGATCACTGCTTCTTTCGCCTTGTCGATCTTGTTGGCCATGGAGCCGGAAATATCGAAGATCACGCCCAGCGATACCGGGGTGTCCTCATTCGAGAAGTGGCGGATATCCTGCTGGTCCTTGCCTTCATAGAGCAGGAAATTGTCGCGCTCCAGGCCGGTGACCAGGCGGTTCCAGTCGTCGGTGATGGTGACGGGCACGAGCACCAGGTCCACATCCACCTTCACCGGCTTGGTGTGCGTCTTGAGCGAGGGATCGATAGGAACGTTGGCTGGCTGCGGGTCAGGCTTGGGCAGCGGCTTCACGTGGACGTTCTGCTCCTCGCCCTGCGCCCACGTCAGTCCTGGACAGGCGAGCAGCACGAGCAGAAGCAGAGCGAGCAGACGGGAGCGACCAAAAGGGTGCGCGACCGGCGGAAGCGGACCATGGGTCAACATTGGGGAACCCGGCTCGCCACGACAGCGGGCCCTGGATTTTTCCTCGGTTTCAGCGAATGTTACCACACCGGCGATGCCGTTTCGGCGAGCCTAGAACCCTGCCCCGCCGCCGACTGCGTGGGTATCTGCCCTCTATGAGATGGCATTGGGAAGCAGCAGGTTTTCTGGCCGCGCGGGCGGAGCACGTTTCCTTTGCTACAATCGCGCGTAAGTCCCCCGATGGCAAGTCTGTTCCCGTTCCGCGCGCTGCGTTACGCCTCTGACCGCGTGCGGCTGGAAAACGTCCTCACCCAGCCCTACGACAAGATCACCCCGGCGATGCAGGAGCGGTATTACGCCGCCAGCCCTTATAACCTGGTCCGGATCGAGCTGGGAAACAGCCGGCTCGAGCCCGGCGGCGACGTCTACGCCGCCGCTGCCGCCCATTTGGGCCGCTGGCGGGCAGAGGGGATCCTGCGGCAGGACGCTGCCGCCTCCATCTATGCCTATTCTCAGCGCTTTGCGGTCCCGGGCAGTGAGCGCGCAGCCGAGCGTCGGGGCTTCATCGCGCTCGGCCAGCTCGAAGACTACGACCGCGGCATCGTCTTCCGGCACGAGCAGACACATTCCGGCCCCAAAGCCGACCGTCTGAACCTGTTGCGGGCGACGCGCGCGCACTCGGGACAGCTCTTCATGCTATATAGCGACCCGGCAAAGGCGGTCGACCGACTGCTGTTGTCTGATCGCAAGGCTGATGTCGAAATCACTGATGAATTTGGCGTTGTCCACCGCCTCTGGGCGATCGCCGATGCGAGTGTGATCGCACAGGTGCAGGCGCTGATGGCGGAGCAGAAGCTGATCATCGCCGACGGCCACCATCGTTACGAGACGGCGTTGACGTACCGCGACGAACGGCGGAGCGACGCGGCGTCGAACACGGCGCCAGAACTAAGCGCCAAGTGCGCGAATGCGCCGTATGAACGCGTGATGATGACCTTCGTGAACATGGATGCCGAGGGGCTCGTCATCCTGCCCACCCACCGCGTGGTGCACAGCCTGGCGATGTTCGACGCGGAGCAATTGCTGCGCGGCGCCCTGCGCTACTTCGACATTGACCCGCTGCCCCGCGAGGTCGATGCTCGCGGCATCCACGCTGCGCTCGCCGGCACCACGGCCGAGACTGGACTGGTCGCCTTTACCGGCGAGCGGAACGTGTTGCTCAAGGCCCGGCGCGAGGCCCTCGCTGCGCTGCTGCCCGAGCTTTCGCCGCAGCAACGCGAGCTCGATGTGGTGGCGCTGCATCGCGTGCTGCTCGAAAAAATCCTCGGCATCTCGGAAGTGGCCATCCGCGAGCAGCGCAACGTGGCGTATACGCGCGACGCCGGCGAGGCCATCGCGCGCGTGCGCTCCAGCCAAGCCGACGCGGCTTTCCTGATGAATGCGGTGCGCATCGAGCAGATGCGCGACATCGCCTTCGCCGGTGGAGTGCTGCCGCAGAAGTCCACCGATTTCTATCCCAAGCTGCTGAGCGGGCTGGCTATCTATGCGATGGAGTAAATGGAGTAGATGGAATAGGCGAGGCAGGCTCACCATCGCCGCGGCGGCGGGCGCGCTGCTGCTGCTCGTGTTGCCGGCGGTGCGCTCCGCCGACGACAAGCGGCTCGCCGTGTTCTCGCAGCCGGCGAATTATTCGGTTGCCATCGTCGAGCGCGACGGGCGCGCCTACGTCCCGCTCGACCAGCTGCTCGACCCGCTGGCACATCCCGAGATCCGCGCCGACGGCAAAAAAGTCCGCATCCGCGCCGGTGAGGTGGAAGCCGAACTGCGTGCGGGCAAGTCGAAAGTGAAGGTGGCGCGCGGCGACCTCGACCTGGGCGCCAAAGTGCTGTTCGAGGATGGCCACGCGCTCATCCCGCTGCACACCGTGCCACTGTTGCTGAGCCGGTTGCTCGGCATCAGCTCCGACCTGCACGAAGGGGCGCACCGGCTGATCGTGAGCGGCATGGCGGTGCGCTTCACCGCCGAGCTGAAGAAAGGTGAGCCGCCGGCGCTGGTGCTGAATTTTTCTTCCCCGGTGAACCCTTCCATCTCGACCGAGCCGGGGCGGCTGAAGCTGGTGTTCACCCGCGAGGCGGTGGTGAGCACGAGTGAGAGCTTCAAGTTCGACGACCCCAACATCACCGCCGCGAACTATAGCGAGAGCGGCGGAGCTGCCGAACTCGACGTGAGCGGCAAGGTACCGCTGCTCGCCAGCTTCTCGGATGGCGGCAAGACCATCACCATCGCGCCCGCCCCCGCAGCCGCGCCGGTGGCGGCAGCACAGGCTCCGGCGGGTACCGCGCCCCCTGCGTTGCCCGCAACGGAGACTCCACTGCCCACCGGCCCCGGCGCCCAGCCGATGACCGGCGGCAGCGTGCACCCGCGCTACCTGGTGGTGATCGACCCCGCTCATGGCGGCGAGGATGGCGGCGCGAAGCTCAGCGACAAGCTGCAAGAAAAGGAGGTGACGCTGGCGTTCGCGCGGCGCTTGCGCGCGGCGCTCGCCGAGCGCGGCATCTCCGCACACCTGTTGCGCGAGGGCGACACGACCATCGGCAGCGAGCAGCGCGCGGCCTCGGCGAACAACCTGCATGCCTCGGTGTACGTCTCGGTGCACGCCGGCACGCCCGGTTCGGGCGTCCGGCTTTACACCTCGTTGCTGGCGGACGCCGCGCAGACGCCGGCAGCGTTCTATCCGTGGGAGACGGCGCAGTCCTTCTTCGTGCGTCCCAGCCGCATCGTGGCGCAAGCCGCGGTGGAAGAGCTGGGAAAACGCAAAGTGGGCGTGCTGCTCATGCCGGCGAACATCCGCCCGATGAACAACGTGGCCGCCGCGGTGATCGGAGTGGAGCTGGCCGCGCCGGCGAGCGGGCCGGAGCGCGTTACCGCCCCCCGATATCAGGATGCGATCGCGGCCGCGGTGGCGCAGGGCATCGTGAATGCGCGCCCTGCGCTGGAGGCCCCGCGATGATGCCGCGCCACATCACCATCGCGGTCGCGCTGTTGCTGGTCGCGGTATTCCTCACCGGCTTCTACGTGCTGCAGCTCAAGCAGAAAGCCGAGCAGGCGGCGCTGCGCACGGACACGCGACCGGTGGCGCCACCGGTCGCCGGTCCGGAAGAGACCGTCACGCTGACCATCGCGTATGACGACGATGCCGTCTTCCGCAAGCGCCAGGTCTCGCTGCCGCTGCCAGCGGAGCGCACCGAGCGGGCGCGCGAGGTGCTGCGCGCGCTGCTGGCGGAGTACACGCAGAAGCCTTCGCCGCATCCGCTCGCCGAGGGCGCCGACATCCGCGAAGTCTTCCTGGTCGGCGACCTGGCTATCATCGACCTGAGCCCCATCGCGGCCGATTCGCACCGCTCGGGCGCGTTCGTCGAAACGCTCACGCTTACTTCCATGATCGCGACGCTGGCGCAGAATATCCCGGGCGTCCGGCGGGTGCGCTTCCTGGTGGACGGCAAGGAGCGCGAGACGCTTGCCGGCCACGCCGACCTCATGGCCACGTACGATGTGTCACAGGTGGATGAGCTGGTGCGAGGCCTGCAATGAAGGACGCTTCCCGATGAAGCTGGGCGTTTTCGATTCCGGTGTTGGTGGCCTCACCGTGTTGCGCGAACTGGTGAAGCTCGTGCCGCAAGCCGACTATTTATATTTCGGCGACACCGCCCGCCTGCCCTACGGATCGAAGTCGGTCGAGACGGTCGAGAAGTATGCCGTCTCGGCCGCGCACCACCTCGAACAGCAGGGCGCCGAGATGCTGGTGATCGCGTGCAACACCGCCACGGCGCTGGCGCTGGACGCTATTAAGGCGTCGACGAAGTTGCCGGTGGTCGGCGTGATCGAGCCGGGCGCGGCGGCGGCCGCTGCGGCCACCAAAAAGAAGAACGTGCTGGTGATCGGCACCGAGGCCACCATCGGCAGCCATGCCTACCGGCGCGCCCTGGAACAGCGCGGCGTGAAGGTCGCGGAGAAAGCGTGCCCGCTCTTCGTGCCGCTGATCGAGGAGGGATGGGCGGAGCACGACATCACGCAGCGCGTGGCGCACGTGTATCTCGACGAATTCTTTCAGGACTACGAGCGCGGTCCCGACCTGCTGGTGCTGGGCTGCACGCACTATCCGTTGATCAAGCGCATGCTGCGCGCGGTGGCGCCGTGGCGGGTGGAGATCGTTGATTCCGCCGAGTCCACGGCGAAAGTGGTGGCGGAGATGGTTGGTGTCCGCGCCGGCGAGT
>JALYLW010000154.1 GCA_030774055.1 Acidobacteriota bacterium | reverse complement strand
CGGCGGGCACGGAGATGGTGATGCCGGGCGACAACGTCGCGCTCACCATCGAGCTGATCACGCCGGTGGCGATGGAGAAGGGCCTGCGCTTCGCTATCCGCGAGGGTGGACGCACCGTGGGCGCGGGAACCATCTCGGAGATCATTACGTAGAGGATCGCAAGTAAACGCAGCACAACCAGCGGCAGGATCAAGCCGCGAGCTCTTTAAGGACGAAGCAAAATGGCGACTAACGAAAGAATCCGCATCCGGCTGAAGGCCTACGACTACCGCGTGCTCGACCAGTCCACCGGCGAGATCGTGGAGACGGCGCGGCGCACCGGCGCGCAGATCGCGGGACCGATCCCGCTACCTACAGTCAAGAACAAGTACTGCGTGCTGCGCAGCCCTCACGTCGACAAGAAATCGCGCGAGGCCTTCGAGATCCGCACGCACAAACGCCTGCTCGATATCCTCGAGCCCACGCAGCAGACGGTCGACGCCTTGATGAAGCTCGACCTGCCCGCGGGCGTGGACGTCGAGATCAAGGCGTTCGGCAAAGAACACAAAGAGCACAAGTAAACCTACAGTTCGCCGTGGCGAATGATGAGGAAGAGAAGATCATGGCAAGCGTAAACGGGATACTCGGAAAAAAGGTCGGCATGACGCAGTTGTTCGATGACCGGGGCGACGTTCGTCCTGTCACCGTGCTGCAGGCCGGTCCCTGCGTGATCACGCAGAAGAAGTCGGCGGACAAGCATGGCTACGACGCGGTGCAGATCGGCCTGGTCGAGTTCGTCAAAGGCAAGAACGTCTCGAAGCCGATGCAGGGACACTTCGCCAAGCACAATCTGCCGCCGGTGAAGTTCATGAAGGAAGTCGCCATCGTCAGCGAGACGGCAAAGGCCGCCGCCGAAGGCCACGAAGACACGGCCGTCAAGGTGGGCGACAAGGTGCTGGTCGATATCTTCCAGGACGAGCGCTTTGTCGACGTGGCCGGCACCAGCAAGGGACGCGGCTTCGCCGGTGTGGTTCGCCGCCACAAGTTCAAGGGTGGCCCGGCGGCGCACGGACACATGTTCCAGGTGCAAGGGTCGATCGGCGCGTCGTCGTTCCCGTCGCGCGTCTTTCCGAACCAGCGCATGTCGGGACACATGGGCGATGCCTCGGTCACGGTGCGCAACCTGAAGATCCGCGGCATCGACCTCGAAGAGAACCTGTTGTTCGTGGAGGGCGCGGTCCCGGGATACAAGGGCGCGTACGTCGTCATCACTCGCGCCAAGAAGCCGCCGAGAGAGCGGCGGGGATTCGCCGGCGCCACCACCATCGATCCGTTGAAGGCCGCGAAGAAAGCTGCGGCTGGTAAGGCGAAGAAATAACATGGCAAAGATCGATATACAGAATCTCGAAGGCAAGAAGGTCGGCTCGCTCGAGCTCGCTGATGAGGTATTCGGCGCGGTCAACGAAGACCTTCTTTACGAAGCGGTCATCCATTATCGCGCCGCGCATCGTGCGGGCACGCACGCCACCAAGAACAAGAAGCTGGTGTCGGGCGCGGGCCGCAAGCTGTGGCGGCAAAAGGGTACCGGACGCGCCCGCGTGGGCTCCATCCGCTCGCCGCTCTGGCGGCATGGCGGCACTGTCCACGGGCCGCAACCGCGCTCCTACGACTATCAGTTCCCGCGGAAGAAACTGTTGGGCGCGCTGCGCTCGGCGCTGGCCGCGAAGCTGACCGATGGCAAGCTCATCGTGGTCGAGAGCTTCGAGATGAAAGACGCGAAGACGAAAGCTTTCCGCGGAGCGCTCGACAAGCTCAACGTCGGCAAGACCGCGCTGGTAGTCGAAGCGGAGGGCAACGCCAGCCAGAACGCGAACCTCCATCGCAGCGCCCGCAACCTGGCGGGCGTGGAGATGGTCGCCAGCAAGCAGGTGCATCCGTATCACCTGCTGCGCTACGACAGCGCCGTGTTCTCGCGCGCAGCGCTGGAGAAGCTGCAAGACACGCTGAAGGCGACCGCGCCGCGGCGCAAGCAGGAGGTCGCGTAATGAAGTCGGCATATCAGATCATCCGCCGTCCGGTCATCACCGAGAAGGGCCTGGGCGCGAAAGAGGCGGAAGGCACGCTGGTGTTCGAGGTGGCCGCGCAGGCCACCAAGACGGAAGTGAAGGAAGCGGTGCAGCAGATCTTCAAAGTGAAGGTCAGCTCGGTGCGCACCGCGAATTATCCCGGTAAGGAGCGGCGCCGGGGCAAGTTTGCCGGCTATCGCGCGGACTGGAAAAAGGCGTACGTGCGGTTGAAGGCCGGCGAAAAGATGCCGGAGTACGCGCAGAACATGTAGGAGAGGCAGCGAGGCAGCTCTTGGCTCTTGGCTTTTGGCCAGGAGCAGGAGTGAAAGGAACAGGCCAACGGCCAAGAGCCAATGGCTAAAAGCGATTCTATATGGCAATCAGAACTTACCGACCGTACACGCCGTCGATCCGCTATCGGACGACGATCGTCAACGACGACATCACGACGAACAAGCCGCACAAGCCCCTGGTCTCGCCCAAGAAGCGCTCCGGTGGACGCCGCAATGCGGGCGACATCACGCTTTGGCACCGTGGTGGCGGACATAAGCGCAAGCTGCGCGCCATCGACTTCAAGCGGGACAAGACCGGCATCCCGGCCACGGTGATCTCGGTGGAGTACGATCCCAACCGCTCGGCACGCATCGCGCTGCTCAGCTACGCGGATGGCGAGAAGCGTTACATCCTGCAGCCGGTCGGCTTGCAGGTTGGGCAGAAACTGATGAGCGGCCCCGAGGCCGACATCCTGGTCGGCAACGCGCTGCCGTTGAAGAACATCCCTTCCGGCACCACGGTGCACAACATCGAGCTCAAGCCCGGCAAGGGCGCGCAGATGGTGCGCTCCGCCGGGGGACAGGCGCAGCTGGTCGCGAAAGAAGGCGACTGGGCGCTCATCAAGCTGCCTTCCGGCGAGACGCGCAAGGTGATGGTCGATTGCATGGCGACCGTCGGTCAGGTCGGCAACCTCGATCACGAGAACATCTCCATCGGCAAGGCGGGACGCAATCGCTGGCTCGGCTTCAAGCCGGTCAATCGCGGCGTGGTCATGAATCCGGTCGACCATCCGCACGGTGGCGGTGAAGGCAAGACCTCCGGCGGCCGCCATCCGGTCACGCCCTGGGGACAACCCACTCGCGGCTACAAGACACGCAACAACAAGCGCACCGACAAGTTCATCGTCCAGCGCAGGAGTAAATAATGGCGCGCAGCTTAAAGAAAGGCCCGTTCATCGACGGGCACCTGTTGAAGAAGATCGACGGCATGAACCAGCGCAACGACAAGAAAGTCGTGCGCACGTGGTCGCGCCGCTCGACCATCTCCCCCGAGATGGTGGGACACACCATCGCGGTGCACAACGGCAAGAAGTTCATCCCGGTATACATCACCGAGAACATGGTGGGACACAAGCTGGGCGAGTTCTCGCCCACGCGCCAATTCAAGGGACACTCGATGAAGGCCGCGACCGAAGCGGCTACCGCCGCGGTGCCGGGCCGTCCCGGAGCTATCGGTGGTCCGGGCGCGATCGTTCCGGCAGCGGGCAGCACACCGGCAGCGCCGCCGGCGAAGGGATAAGGATAGAGACATATGGAATTCAGAGCTGAAGCCCGGTACGTGCGAGTCTCGCCGCAGAAGGCGCGCCTCGTCCTGGAACTGATCAAGGGACGCCGCGTCGAAGAGGCGATGAACACGCTCACCTTCACCAAGAAGGGCATCGCGCCCGACATCCAGAAGCTGTTGCGCTCGGCCATCGAGAATGCCAACTACCTGAGCCAGGAGAAGGGTCTCGACGTCGATCTCGACAACCTTTACGTGAAGCGCGCGATCGCCAATGAGGGCCCGCGCATGAAGCGCATCCGGCCGGCGCCGATGGGCCGGGCCTTCCGCTACCAGCGCCGCATCGCGCACATCGAGATCGCGCTGGCGGAGAAGGGCGCGAACGGACAGGCCACCGTGGTGAGCGACCAGACCGAGGCCAGCGCACCGAAGTCGAAGAGCAAGACCGCCGGCAAGAGCAAGAAGAAGCTGGCAGCGAGGAACAAATAATCATGGGACAGAAGGTACATCCTTACGGATTCCGCCTCGGCTACACCAAGCCGTGGAAATCGCGCTGGATCAGCGTGCGCGACTACGACAAGCTCTTGCTCGAGGACGTGAAGCTCAAGGCCGAGCTGAAAGAGAAGCTGAAGTCGGCGGGCGTGAGCTCGATCGAGATCGAGCGTCCGGGCAACAAGCTGCGCATCATCATCAAGACGGCGCGTCCGGGCATCATCATCGGCCGCAAGGGCGCGGAGATCGACAAACTCAAGCTCGAGCTGCAGAAGCGCACCGCGCGCGAGGTCTTCATCGACATCCAGGAGGTGCACAAGCCCGAGCTTGACGCCCAGCTGGTGTCGGAGAACATCGCGCTGCAACTCGAAAAGCGCGTCGGCTTCCGCCGGGCGATGCGCAAGTCGGTGGATTCGGCGCTGCGCTTCGGCTGCAAAGGCATCAAGGTGCGCGTCTCCGGCCGCTTGAATGGCAACGAGATCGCGCGCTCCGAGTGGTATCTCCAGGGACGCCTGCCGCTGCACACCTTGCGCGCCGACATCGAGTATGGCTTCTCCGAAGCCAAGACGACTTACGGCGTGATCGGCGTGAAGTGCTGGATCTACAAAGGCGAGATCCTCGGCACCAAGAAAGCCCAGGCCCAGCAACAGCAGCAAGCCGTGCCGGGTTCGGGCGCGTTTTAAACGGAATCAGGAAGACTGAGAACTCGTTATGTTGATGCCAAAGAAAGTTAAGTACCGCAAGCAGCAGCGCGGACGCATGCGCGGCAAGGCCTGGCGTGGCAGCGAGCTGGCCTTCGGCGATTACGGGCTCAAAGTACTCGAGCCCGGATGGATCACCGACCGCCAGATCGAAGCCAGCCGCGTCGCCATGACGCGCTTCATCAAGCGTGGCGGCAAGGTGTGGCTGCGCCTCTTTCCCGACAAGCCGGTCACCAAGAAGCCGGCTGAGACTCGTATGGGCAAGGGCAAGGGCGCGCCCGATCATTGGGTCGCCGTCGTCCGTCCCGGCAAGATCCTGTTCGAGATGGAGGGCGTCACTCACCAGGAAGCCAGCGAAGCATTGCGGCTGGCTTCGCACAAGCTGCCGCTGCGCACCAAGATGGTCGCGCGGCACGGAGTCGGCTCGCACCAATAGTTAGTAACCCTGAAGGATAGATATCTATGGCTAAGGGAATGACAGGAGATAAGGTCCGCAACCTCTCGGAAGACGAGATCCGGCATCAGGAGCGCGACCTCAACGACCAGCTCTTCCGCCTCAAGTTCCAGATGAAGATGGGACAGACGGAGAGCTTGAAGAAGATCCGCGGGCTGCGCAAAGACATCGCCCGCATGAAGACGATCGCGCGCGAGCGCGTGCTCGCCAATGGCAATGGCAACACCAGCACTGATGCGGCGCACGCCGCTGCCGCGGTGGCGCCGAAGGCGGCAAAGAAGCCGGCGGCTGCCAAGGCCAGCACGAAGACCAAGACAGTGAAGCAGGCGGAGAAACAGACCGCCACGGGAAGGAAGTAACCCATGGCCGCCACGAAAAAGGCAGCAGGGAAGCCGGAAGCGGAAGCGACGAAAGCAACGGCGAAGTCCGCGCCGGCAGTACACGCGAAGTCGGAGCGCACCGCGGCCATCGAGTCGAACCGGCACACTTCGGGCGACTCTAACCGCAACACCAAGATCGGCCAGGTCGTCTCCACCAAGATGTCGAAGACCATCGTGGTCGAGACCACCCGGCAGCGCGCGCACGCGCTTTACAAGCGCGTCATCTCGCGCTCCAAGCGTTTCTACGCGCACGATGAAGAAGGCGTGGCCCGGCTCGGTGATTTCGTCGAGATCGAAGAGACGCGTCCGCTTTCGAAGCTCAAGCGCTGGCGCTTGAAGAACATCATCCGGCGCTCCGCCCTGGTCATCGACGAGACCACCAAGGGCGAGCGCGCGAGCTAAATAGAAGACAAGACGAAAGAGACCGCTATGGCCGTAATGATGAGATCGATGCTCGAGGTCGCCGATAACTCCGGCGCGCGCAAGCTGCAGGTCATCCTGCCGCTCGGCGGCGGCGTGGGACTGACGGCGCACCTGGGCGACGTCTTCACCGCTTCGGTGAAGGAAGCTTCGCCCGACGGTACCGTCAAGAAGGGGACCGTGGTGAAGGCTGTCCTGGTGCGCGCGCGCAAGGAACATCGCCGCAAAGACGGCACCTACATCCGCTTCGACCAGAACGCCGCCGTGCTCATCAATGAGACGGGCGAGCCGGTCGGCACGCGCGTCTTCGGGCCGGTCGCCCGCGAGTTGCGCGACAAGAAGTTCTTGAAGATCGTATCGCTGGCACCGGAGGTCCTGTAAATGTCGAAGACGACGGTCGATATCCGCCGCAACGATACCGTGAAGATCATCTCCGGGCGCGATAAGGGCAAGCAAGGCCGTGTCCTGCGCGTCTCGCCGGACGACAAGCGCATCCTGGTGGAGCACGTGGGGATGGTGAAGAAGCACGTTCGTCCCAACCCGCAGCGCCAGATCAAGGGCGGCATCGCGGAGCAGGAATCGGCTATCTCGCTCTCGAACGTGATGCTGATGTGCCCGCAGTGCGGCCCCGTCCGCGTGGGCCATGAGATGCAGGGCGACAAGAAGGTCCGCATCTGCCGGAAGTGCGGCACGACTTTGGAGAAGTAGAAGACTGAGGACCCTACGAACCCGTCAAACCGAAAAGCGGAGAGCGGAAACCGTGGGAGAAGGTAGAAGCAGAACACAATGGCAAGACTGAAGCAAAAATTCGACAAAGAGATCGCGCCGGCGCTGATGAAGGAGTTCGGCGTGCCGAACCCCATGGCCGTGCCGCACCTGCACAAGATCGTGGTCAATATGGGTGTGGGCGAAGCCACGCAGAACGCGAAAGTGCTCGACCCCGCGGTCGCCGATCTGAACGCCATCACCGGACAGAAGGCGGTCATCACCCGCGCCAAGAAATCCATTGCCGCCTTCAAGGTGCGCGAGAACATGCCCATCGGGGCGATGGTCACGCTGCGCGGCGACCGCATGTACGAGTTCTTCGATCGCCTGGTGAACACCGCGCTACCGCGCGTCCGCGATTTCCGCGGCGTCAGCACCAAGTCGTTCGATGGACGTGGCAATTACACCCTCGGCCTGAAAGACCAGCTCGTCTTCCCGGAGATCGATTACGCCAAGGTCGACAAGCTCAAGGGCATGAACATCACTATCGTCACCACGGCGCAGGACGACAACCAGGCACGCTCGCTGCTCAAGCACCTCGGCATGCCGTTCCGTTCGGCTTCGGATAAGGGTTAAAGAAGGAAAACATGGCAACCACAGCAAAGATGGTCAAGGACGCTCGGAAACCCAAGTTCAAGAGCCGCCAGCACAACCGCTGCAAGCTCTGCGGACGCCCGCGCGCGTACATGCGCAAGTTCGGCATGTGCCGCTTGTGCTTCCGCGGTCTCGCGTTGCGGGGAGAGATCCCCGGTGTTTCCAAGTCGTCCTGGTAGCAAGGCAGTCTCAAAGTTTCGAGTTTCGCGTCGCGAACTTGAGACCTGAGACTGGAAACTGGTTTTGCAGTCCGCTGCCGCGGGTTCTCGGATGCACCGAGCGAACGGGCAGCGTAAGGAGTAAGGAGAAACGATGAGTCTGACCGATCCGGTCGCAGATTTTCTGGCTCGCGTACGTAACGCGATCCTGGCCAAGCAGCAGAAGGTTGACGTTCCCGCTTCGAAGCTGAAGCTCGAGATCGCCCGCATCCTCAAGGAAGAGGGTTACATCGCGAACTTCAAGGGGACGGAAGAGGAAGGGCGCAAGCTCATCCGCGTCTACCTGAAGTATGGCGCGAACAACGAGCCGACGATGTCGCAGTTGGCGCGCATCTCGCGTCCCGGCTGCCGCGTCTACGTCGGCCGCAACGAGATCCCGCGCGTCCTCGGCGGGTTGGGGATCAACATCCTCACCACCCCGAAGGGCGTGATGACCGGCCGCCAGGCGCGCCGTGAAGGTGTGGGCGGCGAAGTGCTGTGCGAGATCTACTAAGTAACGATAGGTGAGCGCGGAGCGAGTCCGCCGCGGCGGGCGAGCAAAGCGCGAGGGCAAAGCAGCGAAGCGTTGCGGAGCCCTAAGAATAACGAGGAAGCCGGCCGGCTGAACGCGGCCTGAGTGCAGACTCGAAAGGAAACTGAGAACAATGTCTCGAATCGGAAAGAAACCCATCCCGGTGCCGCAGGGCGTGAAGGTCGAGATCGTCGGCAACCTGGTGAAGATCCAGGGCCCGAAGGGCAAGCTCGAGCAGCCGCTGCCTCCCGGCATCACGATGGAGCAGAAAGACGGGCAGCTGCTTGCCATCCGCCCCAGCGATGACGAAGCCGCGCTGCACGGACTTGCGCGCGCGCTCGTCAACAACGCCGTGGAAGGCGTGACCAAAGGCTGGACGCGTGAGCTCGAGATCGTCGGCATCGGCTATCGCGCCGAATTGAAGGGCAAGGGCACGGTCGTATTCTCGCTGGGATATTCGCACCCCATCGAGTACCCGCTGCCTTCCGGCATCGACGTCGCTGTCGATCCGAAGCAGACCAAGCTGAGCATCACCGGCATCGATCGCCAGAAGGTCGGCCAGGTCGCCGCCGAGATGCGCAGCCTGCGTCCGCCTGACCCGTACAAGAACAAGGGTGTGCGCTACGCCGGCGAGAGATTGAAGAAGAAGGTCGGCAAGACGGGCGCGAAGTAAAAACAGTTCCCGGTCTCCTGTTTCCGGTTTCCGGAAAGGGAGAACGGGAAACGAGAAACTGGAAACGAGAAACTGGAAACGAGAAACTGACAATGATCCCGCAAAGAGAAAAGAACGTGATCCGCAAGCGCGTGCATGTGCGCATCCGCGAGAAGATGGCGGGCACCGCCGAGCGGCCGCGGCTGAACGTCTATCGCTCGCTGAACCACATCTACGTGCAGCTCATCGACGACCTGTCGGGCAAGACCATCGTCTCTGCCTCCACCAACGAGAAAGCGGAAACCAAGGGCGCGAAGTCGAAGGGCAGCAAGAAAGCCGGCGGCAACGTGGCCAGCGCCAAAGCCATCGGCAAGCTCATCGCCGACCGCGCCCAGGCGAAGGGCGTGAACAACGTGGTCTTCGATCGCGGCGGCTACATCTACCACGGACGCGTCAAGGCCCTGGCCGACGCGGCCCGTGAAGCAGGACTGAAGTTTTAAAAGGATCTAAGGAAAAGGGTGAGCCCGAGCGAGCGCCGATATCGCGCGAGCCTAGGGCGAGGGCAGAGCAGCTTCGCTGCGGAGCCCTAGAAGAGAAGACTAAATGCCAATAGTGACGAAGAGACTCGACGCCGGCCAGTTCAACCTGAAAGATCAGGTCGTGGCCATCAATCGCGTGACCAAAGTGGTGAAGGGCGGCAAGAACCTGTCGTTCGCCGCGCTGGTCGTCGTCGGCGACCCCTCCGCCGGCGTGGTCGGCTACGGTTCCGGCAAAGCGAAAGAAGTGCCGCAGGCTATCCGCAAGGGGATCGAGGCGGCGAAGAAGAACCTGGTGCGCGTGCACCTGAGCTCCACCACCATCCCGCACGCCTCGCTGGGACGGTTTGGCGCCGGCATGGTGCTGCTCAAGCCTGCGCCTGAAGGCACGGGCGTGATCGCCGGCGGCGCGGTACGCGCGGTCATGACCTCCGCGGGCGTGCAGAACGTGCTCACCAAGTCCATCGGGACCGCCAACCCGCACAACGTGATCAAGGCCACCTTCGATGCGCTCAAGAAACTGCGCGACAAGAAGGCCGTTGCTGCGCTGCGCGGCAAACAGGTCGAGGAGCTTTAACCATGGTCGAGACCAAGCACGTCGAAACGAAGAAGAGATCGGCGAAGGCGCCGACCGGCACCATCCGCATCAAGTGGGTGCGTTCCGCCATCCAGGCCCCGGTGAAGCATAAGAAGGTCGTCAAGGGCCTGGGCTTCACGCGGCTGAACCAGATCGTCGAGCGCGAAGACACGCCCTCGATCCGCGGCATGGTCAACAAGATCCCGCACTTGGTCGAGATCGTGCAGTAACAACCGCGCTCTCCGCTTTCTGCTTTCCGCATTCCGGAGAGCGAAGGGCGGAAAGCGGAAAGCGAATTTAGGGATTTACGATGAATCTTTCTACGATAAAAGCACCGAAGGGATCGCGCGAGAATAAGAAGCGCGTCGGCCGCGGCATGGGTTCCGGCATGGGCAAGACCTCCACCCGTGGACACAAAGGCCAGCGTTCGCGCTCCGGTTCGCGCATGATGCGCGGCTTCGAGGGCGGCCAGATGCCGTTGCATCGGCGTGTTCCCAAACGCGGCTTCAACAACATCTTCCGCCAGGAGTACCAGATCGTGAATCTGGAGACCCTGGCCATCCTCGGCGAAAAGGAGATCACGCCCGAGGTGTTGCACTCCGCCGGCGCCATCCGCAAAGCCAACGTCCCGGTAAAGATCCTGGGCGATGGCGAGCTCAAGAGCGCCATGACGGTGCGTGCGCACAAGTTCTCGAAGTCGGCGCAGGAAAAGATCACTGCTGCCGGCGGGAAGTTCGAGATCCTCGGCGCCATACCTGAGGAAGTGAAGGCTCCCCGCCAGCCGAGGCCAGGAGCCGTGGCGAGGGCCGCGGAGGCAAAGGCGGCGGAAACGGCGGAAGCGTCGGAATCAAAGGCTGGGGAATCAAAGGCTGGGGAATCAAAGACCGGGGAACCCAAGGCAGCGCAACCGAAAGCCGAAGCCAAGGCGGAGAAGCCGGCGAAGCCGAAGAAGAAACCGTAGTCGTCATCGGGTGCTGATCAGAGAATGCTAGAAAAATTAGCCAACATCTTCCGCGTTCCCGACCTGAGGAAGCGTGTCTTCTTCACGCTCGGCCTGCTGGCGGTCTATCGTCTCGGCTCGCACATCCCCACGCCGGGGATCAACGTCGAGGCGCTGAAGCACGCCATGGAAGGCCAGGCGGGCTCGCTGCTCGGCTTCTACGACCTGTTCAGCGGCGGCAACTTCCGCCGGCTGACGGTCTTCGCGCTGGGCATCATGCCGTACATCACGGCGTCGATCATCCTGCAGTTGTTGACGGTGGTGTACGAACCGCTGGCGCGCTTGCAGAAGGAAGGCGAACTCGGCCGGCGCAAGATCACCCAGTGGACGCGCTACCTCACCGTGATCCTCTCCGCGCTGCAATCCGCCGGCATCGCCATCACGCTGCAGAAGATGCAGGGCGAGCAGATCGTCAAGAATCCCGGCTACGGTTTCATCATCATGACGATGATCACGCTCACCGCCGGCTCCGCTTTCATCATGTGGCTGGGCGAGCAGATCACCGAGCGCGGCGTGGGCAACGGCATGTCGTTGCTCATCTTTGCCGGCATCGTCGTCGGCTTGCCGCACGGCATCGCCGAATTGGTGGACAAAGTGCGAACCAACGCCTGGGGCGCGCTCACTCCGGTGGCCATGTTGCTGCTCATCGCGATGATGATCGTCGTGGTCGCGTTCATCGTCTTCGTGGAGCGCAGCGAGCGTCGCATCCCGGTGCAATACGCCAAGCGCGTGGTGGGTCGCAAGGTCATGGGGGGCCAGTCCACCTTCCTGCCGCTCAAGGTGAACACCGGTGGCGTGATGCCGGTGATCTTCGCGTCGTCCATCCTCAGTTTCCCGCTGATGGCGGCGCCGCTCATCAGGAACAATCCCACGTTGAGCTCCTGGCTGGGGCCCACCATCACGGCGATGGGCTACGGCGAGCCGCTCTACACGCTGCTCTATTGCATCGGCATCATCTTCTTTGCGTACTTCTACGTCTCCATCGTGTTCAACCCGATCGAGGTGGCGGACAACATGCGCAAGTACGGTGGGTTCATCCCCGGCATCCGTCCCGGCCGCCGTACCGCCGACTACGTGAACGAAGTGCTTACCCGCATCACCCTGGTTGGCGCGCTCTACCTCATCGTCGTCTCGCTCATCCCGCAGTGGATGATCACCGGCATCCATTTGCATCACCTGCCGGCCTGGCTGGGCGGAAACTTCTTTGCCAACCTGCCGACCTGGGTCACCAACGGACTGGGCGTCAACTTCTACTTTGGCGGTACCTCGCTGCTCATCGTGGTTGGCGTGGCCATGGACACGGTGCAGCAGATCGAAGCGCAGCTCATCATGCGCCACTACGAAGGGTTCACGCCGCGTAGCGGACGCATTCGCGGACGGCGCGCATGGTAAGCACTCCCACGAGCACCCAGAAAGCCATTGGACCCATCGTGCTGCTCGGCCCTCCGGGCGCCGGTAAAGGGACGCAGGCCAAGCGCATCGCCGAGCACTATGGCATCCCGCAGATCTCCACCGGAGACATCCTGCGCGCCAACGTGGCCTCGGGCACCGAGCTAGGTAAGCAGGCCAAGGCCATCATGGATCGCGGCGAGTTGGTGCCCGACACCCTGGTGCAAGACATGGTCGCCGCCCGCATGCAGCAGCCCGATTGTGCTCGCGGCTACATTCTCGATGGCTTCCCGCGCACCTTGGCGCAGGCCGAGTGGCTGGATAAGTTCTTTCAAAATCAACGGGATGCGCAGCTTCCGCCGGTTGTCGTGGATATTCAGGTCGGCTATAATGAATTGTTGGGCCGGCTCACCGGACGTCGTACTTGTCCCACCTGCGGGCGCATCTACAACGTTCATCTTTCTCCTCCCAAGGTCAATGAGGTTTGTGACGTTGAGGGGTCGAAGCTCGTCACGCGTAAAGACGATCAGGAGTCGGTGATCGCCGAACGGCTCAAGGCTTACGAACGCCAGACAGCGCCCCTTACCGACTATTACAAGTCGCAGGGTCGCTTGCGCGTTTTGGATGGCTCGCGCTCGGTCGACGAAGTCACCACGCAAGCCTTCCAGGCATTAGAGAAGGCACGGTAGCGGGATAGCGGTTAGGGCTGCAAGACACGGTTCAAGAAGGCATGCCGATAGTGTGTAAGTCGCGCCAAGAGCTCGAGAAGATGCGGCGGAGCGGTTCCATCGTCCGCACCGTGCTCAACGAGCTCAAGGCCATGGTGAAGCCGGGCATCACGACCATGGACCTGGAGCGGCACGCCGAGCGGCGCATCAAGGAAATGGGCGCCACGCCGGCGTTCAAGGGATATCACGAGTATCCCTGCGTGCTCTGCACCTCGTTGAACAACGAGATCGTCCACGGCATTCCGTCGGAAAAACGGAAGCTGCAGGAAGGCGACATCGTCTCTATCGATTGCGGCGTGGTGCTCGACGGTTTCTACGGCGATGCGGCCATCACCGTGGCGGTGGGCGAGAAGATCGGCCTGGAAGCGCAGAAGCTCCTCCAGGTCACGGAAGCTTCGCTCAACCGCGCGATCGAGAAGATGCGCATCGGCAACACCGTGGGCGACGTAGGCGCGGCGGTGCAGGAAGTGGTTGAGGCGAATGGCTTCAGCGTGGTCCGCGATTTTGTCGGCCACGGTATCGGGACGCGTTTGCACGAGGATCCGCAGGTGCCGAATTTCGGCGTCCCCGGCCACGGCGCGCGCTTGCGGGAAGGCATGGTTCTGGCCATCGAGCCGATGGTCAATGTGGGCAAGCCGGGTGCGCGCGTGCTCGACGATAACTGGACGGCAGTCACCGAAGATGGCTCCATCAGCGCCCACTTCGAACACTGCGTCGCGGTCACGAAAGATGGCCCACTGGTCTTGACGGCCTAGGTTTTGCAAGCAGAACGATCTCGAAGGAGTGCATGAGTAAAGAGGACGCGATTGAAGTCATGGCAGTGGTCATCGAACCCCTGCCCAATGCGATGTTCCGGGTAGAACTGATGGAAGGCAACAAGCACCAGGTCCTGGCCCATGTCTCCGGACGCATGCGCAAGAACTTCATCCGCATCCTGCCGGGTGACAAGGTCGCGGTCGAGTTGTCGCCTTATGACCTGTCGCGCGGACGGATCGTGTATCGCTACAAATAGTTCAGCAGCAAGGAACAGGGGACTCATGAAGGTGCGAGCGTCAGTAAAGAAGATCTGCGACAAGTGCAAGGTCATCCACCGCAAAGGCGTGGTGCGGGTGATCTGCGAGAACTCGAAGCATAAACAGAGGCAGGGCTAACTATGGCACGCATTGCAGGCGTCGATCTCCCGCGTAACAAGCACGTGGACATCGCGCTCACGTACATCTACGGCATCGGACACTCGCGCGCGCGTCGCATCGTCGCCGCCGCCAAGGTCGAGCCCACCAAGAAGGTGCAGGACCTCAACGAAGAGGAAGTCAACCACATCCGCCAGGTCATCGAGAGTGAAGGCGGCGTGGAAGGCGACCTCCGCAAAGATGTGCAGCTGCACATCAAGCGCCTGATCGAGATCGGCTCGTACCGCGGCCAGCGCCATCGTCGCAACCTGCCCGTCCGCGGACAGCGCACCCACACCAATGCTCGTACCCGCAAGGGTCCGCGCAAGGGCACGGTCGCGAACAAGAAGAAAGTCGCGTCGAAGACGTAAGGACGGAAAATGGCAAAGCAACCAGTCGATAAGACGATCACTCCGGGAGCCGCACCAGCGACCGGAGCGCCCGAGAAAAAGGGCAAGAAGAAGCAGTTCAAGAAGCGCGAGAAGAAGCACGTTCCACACGGGATCGTGTACATCCAGGCCACGTTCAACAACACCATCGTCACCATCACCGATGGCACGGGCCAGACCATCTCGTGGAAGAGCTCGGGCTCGCTCGGCTTCCGCGGCTCCCGGAAAGGGACGCCGTTCGCGGCGCAGCAGGCGGCGATGAACGCCGCCAACATGGCGCGCGAGCACGGCCTGCGCTCGGTCGAGGTGCGCGTCTCCGGGCCCGGCTCCGGCCGCGAATCGGCGATCCGTGCGCTCGCTGCCGCCGGCATCGAAGTGCGTTCCATCCGCGACGTCACGCCCATCCCGCACAACGGATGCCGTCCGCCAAAGCGCAGAAGGGTGTAGGTAGGAGTTTCCAGTTTCCGGTTTCCCGTTGTCTCTCTGGAAAACTGGAAACTGGAAACTTGAAACTGGAAACTGCAGTAAAGGATCGGGAGGAAGCGCAGCCAGCGCGTAAACCGATCGACCCTGAAGTCAAGAAGAAGGAGAAGAATGGCTCGTTACAAAGATGCAGTCTGTCGTCTCTGCCGCCGGGAGGGCATGAAGTTGTTCCTCAAGGGGCAGAAGTGCTTCACCGAGAAGTGCCCGATCGAGAAGCGCAACTTCCCTCCCGGACAGCATGGCAAAGACCGTAAAGCCAAGATCGTGGGCTACGGCTTGCAGCTGCGCGAGAAGCAGAAGACCAAGCGCATGTACTTCACGCTGGAGAAGCAGTTCCGCAACTACTTCGAGAAGGCCGCCCGTACCCGTGGCGTCACCGGCGAAATGCTGTTGCAGCAACTCGAGCGCCGTCTCGACAACGTGGTCTATCGCATGGGCTTTGCCGTCGCGCGGCGCCAGGCGCGCCAGCTCGTCCGCCATGGCCACATCGAGGTCAACGGACGCAAGGTCGATATCCCTTCTTACCAGGTCTCGGCCGGTGACACCGTCGCCGTGCGCGAGCGCAGCCGCAAGCTCATCCTGGTGGAGCAGGCCAAGGAGCTCACCTCGCACCAGTCGGTGCCGACGTGGATCTCCGCCGACCGCGACAACTACACCGGCAAGATCCTCTCGCTGCCGAAGCGTGAGGAGATCAACATGCCGGTGAACGAGCAGCTGATCGTCGAGTTGTACAGCAAGTAATCGGAAACGCCGGTCCGCCGGCGCTACCTAAGGTTTTCACGGCCCTGATTCGCACCAGATGTGCCACTGCGGAGTTCCACCTCACGCGGGCCGCGTGAGGAGGCCGCAATGAGCCGAATGGGCGAAGGAGAGTAATACACCATGGTCCTTTGGAAAGGGTTTCAAAAACCGAAGCGTCTTGCTACTGACACCGAGACGCTCACTGACCGCTACGGCCGCTTCTGGGCACAGCCCTTCGAGCGCGGCTTTGGCACAACCGTCGGCAACGCGCTGCGGCGCGTGCTGCTCAGCTCCATCGAAGGCGCGGCCGTCACGGCCGTCAAGATCGAGGGGGTGCTGCACGAGTTCCAGTCCATTCCGGGCGTGGTCGAGGATGCCACCGACATCATCCTGAACCTCAAGCAAGTCCCATTCAAGTTGAACGGCGAAGGTCCGAAGGCGATCTATCTCAAGTCCGACCAGCCGGGCGTGGTGACCAGCGGCATGATCGAGGCCGACGGCGACGTCGAGATCCTCGACAAAGAGGTCTACATCGCGACCATCTCCGAGGGCGGCAAGCTCGACATGGAGATGCGCCTCAAGCGCGGACGCGGCTACGTTGCGGCCGACAAGAACTTCGATGAGGACCTTGGCCTCGGGTTCATCCCGATCGACTCGGTGCATTCGCCGGTGCGCAAGTGCAACTACACCGTAGAAGCTGCGCGTCTCGGCCAGATCACCGACTACGACAAGCTCACGCTCGAGATCTGGACCAACGGCTCGGTCACGCCGACCGATTCGCTGGGACTGGCTGCCAAGCTCATCAAGGATCACATGGCCATCTTCATCAACTTCGAGGAAGAGCTCGAAGCTGAAGCGGCCTCGGACTCCAAGCCCGAGATCCGCAACGAGAACCTCAACCGTTCCGTCGAAGAGCTCGAGCTTTCGGTGCGCAGCTACAACTGCCTGAAGAACGCCAACATCCAGACCATCGGCGAGCTGGTGCAGAAGTCGGAAGCCGAGATGCTGAAGACCAAGAACTTCGGACGCAAGTCGCTCAACGAGATCAAGGAGATACTTTCCTCGATGGGCCTCTCGCTCGGCATGCGCATCGACGAACAGGGCAACGCCGTACCGAATCAGTCGGCCGCTGCCCGTATCGAAGGCTAAGCGAAATGCTCGCGCGGAGGCGGGCGATTCGCCC
>JALYLW010000153.1 GCA_030774055.1 Acidobacteriota bacterium | reverse complement strand
GCCGCTTTCTTTGCGAAAACCGCGCAGCAGTTATCCGCCGCCAACCTTCCCGGGCCGGCGCGCGTTGCCGCCGACCATACCGCGAGCACGCTGCGCGAGCTTGCCGAGGGACTCCGAGTGGGCGGCGTGGCCAAGCACCCGCCACTCGAGGAACTCGAGCGGCGCCTCACCGTGATGGAAGAGAAACTCTTTGCCGTGCTGCTGGGCGCAACGCCCGACGAGATGCTGCTTCGTATCCGCACCGAGGCTGACAAGGAACTCGCGCCCTACAAACGCAAGATGTCCGCTGCGCAGATCGAGCAACTGCTGCGCCAGTACACGCACAAGCGCCTGCTCGAGCTCTACAAGCTGCCGCGGCTGAGCCTGTTCTACATGTAGGGAGTCACCGCGCTCGGCCGCCGCAACGAAAGCTCACGTAGACTGGATATTACCGCTGCGACCCTCCTTGAAGATCACCATCGAAAAACTCGTATACGGCGGCGACGGACTAGCGCGGCTCGCGCCCGAGCCGGGCCGCGAGCGCGGCAAGACGGTGTTCGTCCCGTTCGTGCTGCCCGGCGAAGTGGCAGAGGTGACGACCATGGAGTCGAAGCCGGGCTTCGAACGTGCGCAGCTGGACGCGCTGGTCATCGCATCTGAGAAACGAATCGAGCCCGGGTGCCAGTACTACGGCGCGTGCGGCGGCTGCCATTATCAGCACATCCGGCACGAGGACCAGCTCAACTACAAGTCGGAGATCCTGCGCGAGACGCTGCTGCGCACCGCGAAGCTGGACTGGACAGATGCGATCCGCGCACATCCCTCGCAACATCTCTCGCAAACCTGGAACTATCGCAACCGCACGCGCATGCGCGTGCAGCACGCGCCCTTCGCGCTGGGATATTTCAAGTTCGCTTCGCACGAGCTGCTCGCGGTGGCGAGCTGCCCGATCAGTTCCGAGCTCATCAACCGCGCCATCGCCGCAACCTGGGAGCTGGGTCGCGCGGGCAAGTTGCCGAAGACTGTCCGCGAGATCGAGTTCTTCGTGAATGCTGCGGACGACAAGCTGTTGCTCGAAGTCTTTTTTCAAGTAGACCGTGTCGAGACGAAAACCGGCGAGACTCCGGCCGCCACTGCCGCCGAGACGACGCCCGCCTCCGATCCAAACTCCCCTATTGACACCAAAGCCGTAGGCGAGGCCTTCGCGGCGGCGCTGCCGGAACTGCAAGGCGTGGCGTTCTTCGGCACGCGCATGCGGCGCGATGAGGTCGTATGCGACGATGCCGGGCCGCTGCTCACCTCTGGCACGCCCGAGCTGCGCTACGCGACGGCTGCGGGCGAATTCCGCGTGAGCGCAGGCTCGTTCTTCCAGACCAACCGCTTTCTCACCGACAAGCTGATCGAACTCGTCACCAACGACCGGGCGGGGAAACTCGCGCTCGACCTCTACGCGGGCGTGGGACTGTTCACCGTCCCGCTGGCAAAGACGTTCGAGAAGGTGGTGGCGGTGGAATCGTCGCTGGCGTCGGTGAAAGACCTGCACGCGAACGCGCCGGAGAATGTGCGCGTCTTCCAATCCACCACGGAGCGCTACCTCGAACAGTTGCCTAAGAAGATAAAGCCCGAGCTGGTGGTGGTGGACCCGCCGCGCGCCGGATTGGGCGAGAAAGTCGCGCGCAAGCTCGCCGAGCTGGCCGCGCCGCGGCTCACATATCTTTCCTGCGACCCCGCAACGCTCTCCCGCGACCTGCGTTTGTTGCTAGAATCCGGCTATCGGACCGAGCAAGTGCACGTGATCGACTTGTTTCCCCAGACCTTCCACATCGAGAGCCTGGTGCAACTGGTGCGCTGATCTTCCAGTAGAAGAGCACATGAGGCGGTAAGAAGAACGCACGAGCTTTCGCCAGGCCCGCGCGCGGAGACGACTGGTGAGCTCTGCGGAAGAGCCAGCTCGCGCGCTCGAACTTGTGCCCGGCCTTGCGGGTGGACGGGCTCCATTGTTGCGCGCCCCATTGTTGCGCGCCCCATTGTTGCGCGCCCCATTACTACTCGCGGCCTGCGCATTTTCTGCCGGGATCCTGTTTGCCAGCTACGCCTGGCGTCCGACTCTGTGGTGGCTGCTGCTGGCCATGCTGACGGTAGCGGCGGCGGGCTACTTAGCGCGCCGCGGCCCGCGACGACTGTGGCATCCCGCGCGCCTGTTCATCGCGTATGCCTGCGCGGCGCTGTTGTTGGCGACTTTGGGCGCGCTCGACATGCAACTACGCCCGCCCCGCCTGGGCGACGACCTCACCGCTTATCTCGATGGCAACGAAGCCACCATCACCGCGCACCTGGTGCGCGATGGCATGGTGGCAGAGCGCGGCGCCGAGCAGCGCCAGATCGTGGACGTGGAGACGGAGCAGGTGGAAGCGGCGCAAAGCGATGCCGGAGCGGCCGATCCGGCGGCGCCCGCGCGTACGTTGCGCGCGCGCATACGACTCTCCATCTACT
>JALYLW010000152.1 GCA_030774055.1 Acidobacteriota bacterium | reverse complement strand
GGAGAAGACGCCGCCTCGCGACGCGCCTCAGCATGACCCTTCCTTTGATGATGTCCTAAACTGTCGTATCGTTGTCCTTGCGACATCGGCGACAGGAGGCTACTGTAACTCGCATGCAAGCCGCTCGCATGCAAACCGCTCCACTGCGCGTAGGACTGATCGGCTTCGACGGCGTGAACGCCATCGATCTGGCCGGCCCGCTCGAAGTTTTCGCCAACGCGCGCGACCTGACTTTGGGCTCGGACCCTGAAGCGGGCACCGCGCTGCGCTACGAGACGGTCGTCCTGGGCGTAAGCAAGAACGGAGTGAGCAAGAAAGCCTTCACCGCCGACTCCGGCATCATCTTCCAACCACACACCACGCTCGCGCAGGCGCCGGCGCTCGACACTCTTCTCATCCCGGGTGGCTCGGGGTTGCGCGTGCCTTATGTTCAAGACGCGGTCGCGCAGTGGCTGCGCGCCCACGCGAAGGATATCCGGCGCGTGTGCTCGGTCTGTACCGGCATCTATGGATTGGCCGCGAGCGGCCTGCTCGATGGACGCCGCGTGACCACGCACTGGCGCTGGGCGCGCAAGGTCGCCGAGCGCTTCCCGCTCCTCAAGCTCGAGTCGAACGCCATCTTCATTCAAGATGGACCCTACTTTACTTCCGCCGGGGTGACTGCGGGCATCGACCTCGCGCTCGGACTGGTCGAGCAGGATTTCGGAGCGGCGCTCGCGCTCGAGGTGGCGCGCGAGATGGTCGTCCACTTCAAGCGCGATGGCGGGCAGGAGCAGTACTCGCAGCCGCTGCAGTTCCAAGTGGCAGCGTCGTCGGACCGGCTGGCTCCCTTGGGCGCGTGGATCCCCGCCCACCTCAAGGATGACCTTTCCGTCGAAGCTTTGGCGGCGCGGGCGTGTCTCTCGCCGCGACAATTCACCCGCCGTTTCCACAAAGTGTTTGGCGCCACGCCGGCGGAGTTCGTCGAGACGCTGCGGCTGGATGAAGCGCGGCAGCGGCTGGGCGCGCATGGCAAGTCCGCCGTTTCCATAGCGGCAGTGGCAGAGTCGGTCGGGTTCGCCTCGGCAGACGCATTCCGGCGCGCGTTCGAGCGCCGTTTCGGCGTGAGCCCACGCAGCTATCGCCGCCGCTTCGGCGACGGAGCAAGCGTTTTTGGAGCAAATCCTGTCTCTAACGCGCGGCGGGCTCACGGATCAAGAGCAGGCTCGTCGAAATCGTACCCGAACCCGGCTCACAAACCTGGAGGAAAGTCATGAAGCGCATCCTCGGTCGCGTAGTCGGTCTAGTGCTTATCGTCGTCGGCACCATCGCGCTGTTCTGGCAGCCGACGTTCCACGCCGCGGCGTCGGACAACGCTTCGCAGAACGCACCCCGCTACACCTCCGACAACAAGCTGGTGGCGCCGGCGAACTATCGCGACTGGAACTACCTCTCGTCCGGCTTGGGCATGACCTATTCGAAGAGCGGACCGGAAGACCATCCCATGTTCACCAACGTCTATGCCACGCCTGAGGCCTATCACGCCTTTCTGAAAACTGGCGAATGGCCGGACAAGACGATGCTGGTGATGGAGGAGTACAGCTCGGGCACCGAAGGGTCGATCAACCAGGGTGGACATTACCAGTTGGCGCTAATGGGCATCGAGGCGCACGTGAAGGATTCGGCGCGGCCCGGAGACTTGTGGAAGTTCTATGGCTTTGACGACGGCGGTACGCCGGCGGACGCACGCGGCAACGGAAACGCTTGCACCAAGTGTCACACCAAGAACGGCGGCGTGGAAGATACTTTCGTGCAGTTCTATCCCACGCTGCTGCCGGTGGCGCGCGCCAAAGGCACACTCAGGCCGGGCACGGACGTCGCCGCGAAGAAGTAGGTCTAGGAGCGCCGGCGTCCCGCCGGCTGTTGCGCGGGCGTCTCGCCCGCGCATTTCTTCCGCCTGTATACTGCTTTTGCATGGCATTGGCCTTCAACCGCATCTTGCTCAAACTCTCTGGCGAAGCCCTCGCCGCCGGGCACGGCTTTGGCGTGGACGTCACCCGTGTCCACGAGATCGCCGGCGAGCTCGCGGCGGTGCAGGCCCTGGGAGTGCAGACGGCGATCGTGGTTGGCGGCGGTAACTTCTTCCGCGGCGTGGCCGAGCAGGCGCGCGACATGGACCGCGTATCCGCCGACCACATGGGCATGCTGGCCACGGTGATCAACGCGCTCGCTTTGCAGGACGCGCTGGAGAAAAAAGGCGTGCAGACGCGGGTGATGTCTGCCATCGAGATGAACCAGGTGGCGGAGCCGTTCATCCGGCGGCGCGCGCTGCGCCACCTCGAAAAGGGACGCATCGTGATCTTCGCCGCGGGCACCGGAAACCCGTATTTCTCCACCGACTCGGCCGCATCCTTGCGCGCGATGGAGATCAAGGCCGACGTGGTGATGAAGGCCACCAAGGTCGACGGCATCTACGACGCCGACCCGGTCATCGTGAAAGACGCCAAGATGTTCGACCACATCACCTACCTCGACGTCCTGAAAAAGGGACTCAAAGTGATGGACGCCACCGCCATCGCGCTCTGCCGCGAGAACAACCTGCCCATCGTGATCTTCAACCTGAACCGTCCCGGGAATATCCAACGGGTGGTGAGCGGCGAGAAGATCGGCAGCCTGGTAAGCGCCTAGGATTCCAGTGATGCTGCGTGGCGGGCTGATCGCCGAAGCCTAGGAACCCGCTTTGGCCACGGATTGCCACGGATGGACGCGGATTTCTTTTCTTTCGTTGTCCAGGATGATGCGGCGTACCTGGGGCATCGCGCCGAAGTTCAGCAAGAGCCCGACTTCGATACGCGTTCCGCGCAGATAATTGATGACTTGCGCCTCGCGCGACTTCTCCAAGATCGAGCAAGCCTTCAGCTCCACGACCACGAGATCCTGAACAACGAAATCTGCCTTAAAGTCCCCATCGCCAGTGACTCTTCGTATACGGACTCAAGAAACCCGGAGCCCAACTCGTTGTAGACCGGGTAGAACGCGCCAATGATCTTTTCTGTCAGTTCCTCGTGTTTCATTGGCCGTGACGTTAGGCCGCGCCCCCGAATAAAACAAGAACAAAATGATCCGTGCGATCCGTGTGATCCGTGGCTAATGGTTTTTGCCGACTGTCATTTATAATCCCCCGTTTCCGGTAACTGTGCTCCCGCAACCAGGAGAAATCTGTCATGGCCATGGCCAACGTACCCGCCTTGAAAGACGAGTTCGCGAAACTGAAGACGCGCATGGATAAAGCCGTCGCCGACTTCCAAACGCACATGGCGGGCGTGCGCACCGGGCGCGCCAACATCCACATGCTCGACAACGTGAAAGTCGACTACTACGGCTCGGAGATGCCGCTGAACCAGATCGCGCAGGTGCACGCGGCAGACGCGCAGATGCTCACCGTGCAGCCCTTCGATCCGTCGTCGCTGCCGGCCATCGAGAAGGCGGTGCGCGCGGGCGACCTGGGATTCAATCCGCAGAACGATGGCAAGATCATCCGCATCCCGGTGCCGCCGCTCACCGAGGAGCGCCGTAAGGAGATGGTCAAGCACCTGCACAAGATCCTGGAAGACCATCGCACCGCGGTCCGCAACATACGCCGCGACGGCAACGACGTGATCAAGAAGGCGCTCAAGGACAAGAAGGTCTCGGAAGACGAGGAGCGCCGCGCCCTCGAAGAGATGCAGAAACTTACCGACGCCGAGATCAAGAAGATGGAAGACATGAGCGCCGGAAAAGAAAAAGAAGTGATGGCGATCTGAGCGGCACTCCGCTCCAGGTCACCCTGCTCACCTCGCACCTGTGCAATTGATCCGTGTTCATCCGCGTCCATCCGCGGTAAGCTTTCCTGCATGTCACAGAAGATCGTCCACGCCGCGTGCCCGCACGATTGTCCTGACGCCTGCGGCGTGCTCATCACCGTGGACGAAGTCAGCGGGAAGGCGACGAAGATCCAGGGCGATCCCGCGCATCCGGTGACGCGCGGATTCCTGTGCGCGAAGGTCGCGAAGTATCTCGACCGCGTCTACTCGCCTGACCGTCTGCTGTATCCGATGAAGCGGCGCACACCGAAAGGCACGGGCGGGCCGGAGGCCTTCGAACGCATGTCGTGGGAGGCGGCGCTCGCCGAGATCGCGCAGCGGCTTCAGCAGGTGAGCGACGAGTTCGGGCCGGAAGCCATCCTTCCTTATTCCTACGGCGGCACGCTGGGCGCACTGGGCAACGCGTCCATGGACCACCGCTTCTTCCACCGGCTGGGCGCCTCGCAACTCGACCGCACCATCTGCGCCACCGCCGGCGGCGACGCGCTCGTCAGCGTGATCGGGAAGAAACTGGGCACCGAGCCGGAGCAGTTCGCGGAATCGAAGCTCATCCTCGCGTGGGGCGCGAACATCCACGGCACCAACGTGCATCTGTGGCCGTTCATCGAAGCGGCGCGGCGCAAGGGCGCGAAGCTCGTGGTCATCGATCCCTACCAGACGCGCACGGCGAAGTTGGCTGACTGGTATATCCCCATCAATCCCGGCACCGATGTTGCGCTGGCGCTCGCGCTGCTGCACGTGATCATTACTGAGAATCGGCACGACGCCGATTATGTTGCGCGCCACACGGTCGGGTTTGATGAACTGCGCGCGCGCGTGGCGGACTATCCGCCGGAGCGCGTGGCGCAGTGGACGGGGATCCCGGCGGAAGACATCCGCAAGCTGGCGCGGGATTATGCCGGGGTGCGTCCGGCGGTGATCCGCGTGAACTACGGCGTGCAGCGCGCGGAGAATGGCGGCGCCGCGGTGCGCGCCATCGCCATGCTGCCCTGCATCACGGGTTCGTGGAAAGAGGTCGGCGGCGGACTGCAGCTCTCGACCTCCGGCGCGTTCGGGCTCGACCAGCAAGCGCTCGAGCGGCCTGACCTGATGACGAAGTCGCCGCTCGGCCGCGCGGCGCGCGTGCTCAACATGAGCGAGCTCGGACGCATCCTCGAACAAATAGACGACCCTCCGGTGAAGGCCTTGTTCGTCTACAACTCGAACCCGGCCGCCATCGCCCCCGACCACAACCGCGTCGTCCGCGGCCTCAAGCGCGCCGACCTGTTCACCGTGGTGCACGAGCAGTTCTTCACCGACACCACCGACTACGCCGACATCGTGCTGCCCGCCACCACCTTCTTCGAGCACAAAGATCTGCAGGCAGCCTACGGACACTACTTCATCATGATGTCCCACCAGGCGATCGCGCCGGTGGGCGAGTCGCGCTCGAACGTGGAGACCTTCCGCGCGCTGGCGAAGGCGATGGATTTCCGCGATGACGATGACTGCTTCGACGATTCTGTGGACCAGATGATCGAAGACGCGCTCGGGAGCGGCGCTCCAGCACTCGAAGGCATCACGCGCGAGGGCTTGGAAGCCGCGGGACACATCCGGCTCAAGCTGAACGGGAGCGGACCATTCCTGCCCTTCGCCAACGGCGGTTTTCTGACGCCGAGCGGCAAGGCTGAGCTGTACAGCGCGTCGCTGGCGCAGCAAGGCATCGACCCGATCGCGAGTTTCGTCGCGCCGCGCGAGTCGCGGCACACCGAGGCGGCGAACAAGTATCCGCTCGAGCTGTTGGGACGCAAGGCCGACAACTACTTGAACTCCAGCTTCGCGAACCTGGAATCCATCCAGGAGATGGAGCGTCCCGACCTGCTCGAGATACACACTGATGACGCCGCCGCGCGCGGCATCCGCGACGGGCAGCAGGTCCGCATCTTCAACGACCGCGGCGCCATCACGCTCACGGCCAAGGTGAATGGCAACAGTACGGTCGCGCGCGGCGTGGTCGCGGCCCGCCTGAACTGGGCAAAGCTCACGCCCGGCGGACAGGGCATCAATATCAATGTGCTGACCTCGGAGCGGCTCACCGACATCGGACGCGGCGCGACGTTCTACTCCTGCCTGGTGGAGATAGCTCCGGCCTAGCAGATCAAGATCGAATGAAAGCAAGAGGAAGGGAGGAGAGGAGGTTTTTGAGTTTTGAATTGTGAATCTTGAGTTTTGAGTTTTCTGTATTTGTTCTTTTTTCTTGCTCTTCCCTCCTGTCCTCCCTTCCTCCTGTTTTTATTTGACCTGCACTGCTCTTCCTGCCGAAATAGCCATGACCGCTTTCCCGCAGCTCACGTCTAACGTTTCGCCGGGGGAGGGGCAGCCGCGCGCCGGCCGCGGGGACGGACGCGTTCCCTTGCTAGGCACGTGCAGCTTCTTTCCGTATAATCGGTGATTCCTTATCTCCCAGTGAGGTTCCTCCTATTTCTGCCTTGATCACGGGAATGAATTTGCGCGCGAGGCGCGTTCGCTCCGCTGCGGCACGCTGCCTGGTGGCAGCGTTCCTTGTGTTTATTTTCAGCGGTTTGGCAGCGGCGCAGCAGGAAGTGATCCAAGATGTGCAGATCCACGGCAACCGCCGCATCCCCACGGAGACGATCCGCGCGCGCCTGTTCACCCGCGTGGGCGACGTCTATGACCCGGCCGCCATCGAGCGCGACTTCAACTCCCTGTGGAACACCAGCTACTTCGAGGACCTGCGCATCGAGCGTGAAGAGACGCCGAAGGGCTACGTCATCCATATCTACGTGAAGGAGCGGCCGACCATCCGCCGCATCGAGTACAAGGGCCTGAACTCGGTGACGCAATCGGACGTGCTTGACCGCTTCAAAGAGCGCAAGGTCGGCCTCACGGTGGAGAACCAGTACGATCCCACCAAGATCAAGCGTGCGGAAGTGGTGCTGAAGGAGCTGCTCTCCGAGCACGGACGCCAGTTCGCCAAGGTCACGCCGGAGATCCATCCCATCCCGCCGGCGGCGGTGGAGGTGGTGTTTAACATCGTAGAAGGCCCCAAGGTAAAGGTGGGGAAGATCCGTTTCGAGGGCAACAAGCACATCCCGAGCCGCACCTTGCGGACGGCGATGAAGAACCTGCGGCCGCTCGGCATCCCACACTCCATCTTCCTCGAGAGCCTGTTCTCGAAGACCTACGACGCTACCAAGCTCACCGAAGACGCCGAGCGTGTGCGCAACGCGTACCAGGAACGGGGCTACTTCAAGGCGCTGGTGGGCGATCCGCAGACCAAGGTGCGCGACTCCGGCGGCCTCAACTTGCCCTTCTTCTGGAAGGCGAAGCACGGCAAGGCAGTCGATGTCACCATCCCGATCGAGGAAGGCGAGCGCTACAAGCTGGGCTCGATCACTTTCAAGAACAACAAGGCCATCGCGAACCAGAAGCTATTGCGTTCGCTCTTCCCCATCAAGGACGGCGCCATCTTCAACACCGACTTGATCCGCAAGGGCCTGGAGAACCTGCGCAAGGGCTATGGCGAGCTGGGCTTCATCAACTTCACTTCCGTGCCCGACACCAAGATCGACGACGAGAAGCATCTCGTCTCGCTCGAGATCGATGTGGATGAAGGCAAGCCCTTCTACGTGCGGCGCATCGAGTTCCAGGGCAACACCACCACGCGCGACAAGGTGATCCGCCGCGAGCTGGCGGTCGATGAAGGCGGCATCTACAACAGCCGCTTGTGGGACATGAGCATCCTGCGCCTCAACCAGCTGAATTATTTCGAGACGCTCAAGGCGGAGCAAGACACTGAGATCCATCGCAACGAAGCCGAGGGCACCGTCGACCTCACGCTCAAGCTCAAGGAAAAGGGCAAGAACCAGATCGGCCTCAACGGCGGCGTGAGCGGGCTCTCCGGCTCCTTCATCGGGCTGAACTACCAGACCAATAACTTCCTCGGGCTGGGCGAAACGCTCACCGTGGAAGCGAACGTGGGCTCGCGCGAGCGCAACATCATGTTCGGATTCACCGAGCCGTACATGTTCGACCGCCCGCTGCAGACCGGCTTCACCGTCTATCACCGGCGCTACGACTACAACCAGGCGCAGCTGCAATCCCAGATCAGCGGCCAGGCGGTGAACCTGCCCGCGAACTTTCTCAACACGCTGCAGAACTTCAACCAGTCGTCCACCGGAATAACGCTCTTTGCCAGCTATCCCCTGCGCCACTCGTTCAAGCGTGTGGGCCTCACGTATTCGCTCGACCGTTCGAGCGTGAACACGTTCAGCGATGCTTCCCGCAGCCTGTTCGAGAACATCCAGTTCCGCACCGTGGCCGGCCCCGACTCGCTCAAGGGCATCGTGACCAGCAAGGTGCTGCCGAGCTTCTCGTTCAGCACCATCAATGCGCAGTTCCGGCCGACCGGCGGACAGAGCCTGTATGCCGGCGGCGAGATCGCCGGGCTGGGCGGCAACGTCCGCGTGGTGCGGCCGATCGTGGAATACAAGCGCTGGTTCCCGATGCGCGGCCTGCGCATGACGCACGATCCCAACGACGCGCCCCAGATCCTCGGCGTCCGCGTGCAAGGCTCATTCCTGTCGGGCTGGGGCGGCATCGTGGCGCCGCCGTTCGAGCGCTTCTACCAGGGTGGCGACAGCGACTTGCGTGGATTCGACACGCGCACCCTCTCCCCTGCCATCTACCTGGTGCAGAAGATAAATTTCCCGCTGCTCAACCCGGATGGCACGCAGGTGCCGATCGATCCCAGCAACCTGCGCCGCGGCTTCGTCACCGTTCCTATCCCGGCGCGGCAGCTGCTGTTCCCTGGCGGCGACACCAGCGTGGTCACGAACGTGGAATACCGCATCCCCATCGCCGGGCCGGTGACGGTCGCGCTGTTCAACGATTTCGGCTTGAACATGGTGTTGCGTCCCAGCCAGTTGCTGCTCAGCGAAGCCTCCGTCAACTCGCTCAACAGCGGCAGCTTTGGCTGCGCGAGCCTCGATTTCAACTTCCAGTGCGTCGGCATCTCGCCGCCGCTGCCGCAGTTCTCGCGCGACATCAACGTGATCAGCGGCACGAATTATGTCCCCCGGATGTCTACCGGAGTGGAGATCCAGGTGCTCATGCCGGTGATCAACGCCCCGTTGCGCGTCTACTACGCCTATAACCCGTTCACGCTCGATACCATCACCAGCACGCCCAACCAGATCTCGCGTGACATGTTCCCGGTCGGCGGCGCCGGCGACTTCAGCTACCAGCAGGCGCTCCGCGCCTTCGCTCCCGCGTATCGGCTGCACGAGCCGAAGTCGACCTTCCGCTTCACGGTCTCGACCACGTTCTAGGGCACGCGCCGAGCCCACGTGTGGGATACCGCACCCAGCCCCGCCGGCGCCGGGGCCGGCCCGCCGGGTGTTTGACCGGGTCTTTGGAAAGCCCGTATAATGGCCGTATTCGCACCCGCGAGATCTCTCAGTGGGAACCCCGTCCCCGCCGCAAGGCTGCTGTGGAAATGCGGTTGGCCGCGCCGTCTGAAAGGTTTCTAAGGGATTCGCAACACTCTGATAGGAGTCCAAAAGATCCGATGAATCGCACGTACGCACGTCTCGCCCTGGTCCTCGCCCTCGCGCTCTCGCTCACCGCACTGGCGCAGACCAGCCGCGCCGCCGCATCGCCTGCTGCCTCGCCTGCTTCGCCTGCTCCATCCGTGCAGTCGGGCAGGATCGGCATCATCAACATCAAAGGGGCGATCGTCGCCTCCAACGAAGGGCAGCGCGATTTCGAGGCGCTGCAAAAGCGCTTCGATCCCAAGAACTCCGAACTCAAGTCGCGGAACGACGAGATCGAAGGCCTGAAGCGGCAGCTGCAGACGCAGGGCGAGAAGATGAACGAACAAGCCCGCGCCGCGCTCGTGGCACAAGTCACGCAGAA
The DNA here is from genome assembly GCA_030774055.1 of Acidobacteriota bacterium. NCBI lineage: Bacteria > Pseudomonadati > Acidobacteriota > Acidobacteriota bacterium. Next base: position 14,462 of record JALYLW010000152.1, on the reverse strand, counting down.
GCAGACCGCGCTCAAGCGCTTCGTCGAAGATACCCAGGCCGACCTCAACGGACAGCAGAACCAGCTGGCCGGGACGATCGGTGGGAAACTGATGAAGACGCTCGATCGGTACGCGCGCGACAACGCCTTTGCGCTGGTGCTCGATTACTCGAGCGACCAGAGCGCAGTGCTGTGGGTCGGTCAGGGCGTCGATATCACCGAGGCCGTGATCCAGGCTTACAACGCGGAGTCGGGCGTCCCGGCACAACCCAAGTCGACGGCGGGACCGTCGGCGTCGAGACCCGCGCCCAAGCCCGCGACCACGACACCGGCCAAGCCCCGCTAGTTCCAGCTGCGGAAAAAATAAAGCCGCCCGTTAGGGCGGCTTTTCTTTTTCTACTGGTGTCTATCGCCTCCAACCAGGAGGTGAGGAAATGTCTTCGCATGGATTGTTCGATGACGTCCTGCTCGAGACCACTCGCGGCGAGCGCCGGCGCAGAAAACTGACGCTCTTCGCCACGCTTGCCGGCGAAGCCGTGGTGCTCGCCGCGCTCATTGCTATCCCCTTGCTCTACCTTGATGCGGTTCCGGGATATTCGGTGCACGCGTCCACGCTCGCGCTGCCGCTCACGCCCGCCCCGGCCGGGGAGCCGGATGCGCCGCGGGATGCCGGCACGCCTTCTGCGCGCGGTGGGCCCAGTGTGGTGCTCATCCCCGTGACTGATGCGCCGCTCGATCCGCGGCTGTCCTACGGACAGGCGCGTCCGCGCACGGGCGGCGGTCCCAATACCGGTGACAGTGGGCCATCGGCGCCGTGGGGATGTCCGGGTTGCGTGCCCGGCGGCACGGGCACGAACCTGATCGCCGCCGCCAACATTCCGCCACCGCCGCATCGCCCGGTGATCTCCCGCGTGGACGAAGCCATGATCCTGCATCGCGTCGATCCGGTCTATCCCTCGCTCGCCAAGCTCACCCGCGTCCAGGGCGAGGTCGTGCTGCGCGCGATCATCGGCAAGGATGGCAGGATCGAGGGTCTGCAGGTCGTCAGCGGACATCCGCTGCTCACTTCCGCCGCCGTCGGCGCCGTCTCGCAGTGGCGCTTTCGTCCGTATCAGCTGAATGGGACGCCGGTGGAAGTGGAAGCGCAGGTCACGGTGCGCTTCATCCTCGGTGGCCGGTGAGGCGTCGTCACTCCGAGGGGTCATCGCTTTCGAGGGCGCCGCTGCGGAGTTGCGGAGCCGTTTAATAAACGCAGCGCAGAATTTTCCGCCACCTCGTGGAAAACCCTGTGCAAGAGCGGGACGTGCGGCCAAGGTTACAAAGTCGTTTCAGCGAGTTACACAGATTGCATCCATTCCGCGACATTCAACAAAGTGGAATGGAATGTTGCGTTTATCTTTCTAAGGCCCGCCGGAAAGCGGGCCTACCTAGCGGCTGGAAAACCGCGTGGCGGCGTGCAGGGAGTTTTGCACAGCCGGGATGAGCAAAACGCCGGAGACCCGCGTAAAACCTGCCCGCCGCGTGCCAGGCCATCTGCCCTGCCGCGGTGCGAAAAGGCTTCGTCTTATTGAGGGTCGCAGCAACACAGGCGCCCGCGCGCTACGCGCTTGGCTGGCTGCTGCGCCCCGCGCGCTCTGCTCGCGCTATACCGCGCTCGCTGCGCGCTCACCCGTCTCTTATTCCTCGCCTACACGCAGCACGGCGAGGAAGGCTTCCTGCGGAATGTCGACGCGGCCGATGCGCTTCATCCGTTTCTTGCCTGCTTTTTGTTTTTCCAGCAGCTTGCGCTTGCGTGAGATGTCGCCGCCGTAGCACTTGGCGATCACGTTCTTGCGGATGGCGCTCACCGTCTCGCGCGCGATGATCTTCGCGCCGATGGCCGCCTGGATAGCGACCTCGAACATCTGTCGCGGGATGAGCTCGCGCATCTTCGAGACCAGCGCGCGTCCGCGGTCGTAGGCGAAGTCGCGATGTACGATGAGCGAGAGCGCGTCCACCGGCTCGCCCGCCACCATGATGTCGAGCTTCACCATGGGCGATTCCCAGTAGCCGGAGAGGTGGTAGTCGAGCGAGGCGTATCCGCGGGAGACCGACTTCAGCCGGTCGTAGAAATCGAGCACGATCTCGACCAGCGGCAGCTCGTAAGTCAACATCACGCGCGTCCCGCTCACGTACTCGAACCCCTTCTGCTTGCCGCGCTTATCTTCCACCAGCTTCAGGATGCCGCCCACGTACTCCTCCGTGGTGAGGATGGTGGCCACGATGACCGGCTCCTCCACCTTGGCGATCTCGCTCGGGTTGGGCCAGCGCGAAGGGTTGTCGATCTCGACTAACGTCCCGTCCGTCTTCGTGACCTTGAAGCGCACGCCCGGCGCGGTGATGATGAGTTCGAGGTTGTACTCGCGCTCGAGCCGCTCCTGGATGATCTCCATGTGCAAGAGGCCGAGGAAGCCGCAGCGGAAGCCGAAGCCGAGCGCGACCGAACTCTCCGGCTCGAAGAAGAACGAGGAATCGTTGAGCCGCAGTTTTTCGAGCGCCTCGCGCAGGGCGGTGTGCTCGTGCGCGTCCACGGTGTAGAGCCCGGCGAAGACCATGGGCTTGATCTCTTCGAAGCCGGGCAGCGGCTCGATCGCAGGCCGGTCCTCGTGCGTCACGGTGTCGCCGATCTTGGTGTCGCCCACGTTCTTCAAGTTCGCGAGCAGGAAGCCGACCTCGCCGGCGACCAGCGTCTCCACCTCGACCGGCTTGGGCGTGAGCACGCCGAGATTCTCCACCTCGAAGTTCTTGCCGTTCGACCACAGCCGGATCCGGTCGCCTTTATTCACCGTCCCCTGGAAGACGCGGACGAGCACCACGACGCCGCGGTAGGGATCGAACCAGGAATCGAAGATCAGCGCCTGGAGATGGTTCTTCGCGTATCCCTTGGGATGCGGGATGCGCTGCACGATGGCCTCGAGCACCTCCGGGACGCCGGCGCCGGTCTTGGCGCTGACCAGCAGCGCGTCCTTGGTGTCGAGTCCGATGGCGGTCTCGATCATCTCTTTCACGCGCTCGACCTCGGCCGAGGGCAGGTCGATCTTGTTGATCACCGGGATCAGGTCAAGCCCGTGATTGATGGCGAGGTAGGAGTTGGCCAGCGTCTGCGCTTCCACGCCTTGCGAGGCGTCCACCACCAGCAGCGCGCCCTCGCAGGAAGCGAGTGAGCGCGAGACCTCATAGCTGAAGTCCACGTGCCCGGGCGTGTCGATGAGGTTGAGCTGGTACTCCTGTCCGTCTTTCGCGATGTACTTCATGCGGACGGCGTGCGCCTTGATGGTGATGCCGCGCTCGCGCTCCAGCTCCATGTCGTCGAGTACCTGCGCTTGCATCTCGCGCGCCGTCACTGAGCCGGTGAGCTCGAGCAGCCGGTCGGCAAGCGTGGATTTGCCGTGGTCGATGTGCGCGATGATGGCGAAATTGCGGATGAACTTGCGGTCCATATGGGAGCGGAACAGCGCGGGTGATCGCGAGTAGTAATGAATGATTCTAGCATCTGGCTGACAACTGATAGCTGCTCGCCGCTAGCAGGCCGTGGGCGGTGTAGAATCCGTGGCCCATGAAAAAGCTAGCGCTCATGTTGCTGTTCGCCGTCCTAGTTGCGGTCCTGCTTGCGACCTCCGCCGGCGCACAGACGCTCTCGCCCGAGGTGAGACAGTACGTGAAAGTAGACGCGCCGGACGTCGTGCTGATGCACGTCCGCGTGATCGATGGCACGGGTGCCGCCGCGAAGGAAGACCAGACCATCGTCATCAATAGTGGGAGGATCCGGCTCATCGCGCCCGGCATCGCCAAAGTCGATGCCAGAGACGCCAGGACCATCGACGCGACCGGCATGACCGTGCTTCCCGGGCTCGTCCTTTTACACGAGCACATGTTCTATCCCGCGGGCGGCGGCGTGTTCCACGAGATGCCGTTCAGCTTTCCGCGCCTCTACCTCGCAACCGGCGTGACCTCGCTGCGCACCGGCGGCTCGATCGAGCCTTATACCGACATCGAACTGAAGAAAGCCATCGACGCTGGAAATGCCGTCGGCCCGAAGATGCACGTGACCGGTCCGTATCTTGAAGGCAGCCCGGCGCCCATCCTGCAACTGCATGGCCTGGGCAGTCCGCAGGAAGCGCGCAGCACGGTCGCGTTCTGGGCAGGTGAGGGCGCGACCTCGTTCAAGGCTTACAACGTGATCACGCGCGCCGAACTCAAGGCCGCCATCGACGAAGCACACGCCCGCAAGCTGAAGCTCACCGGACATCTTTGCTCCGTCGGATTCCGCGAGGCCGCGAACCTCGGCATCGACGACCTGGAGCACGGGCTGATCGTAGACACCGAGTTCTATCCCGAGAAGAAGCTGGACGTGTGTCCCGACACGACCAAGGTGTCGTTGCACCTTGCGACCATGGACGTGAACGGCGCGGAGATCCAGCAGACCATCCGCGAGCTCGTCCAGAAAAAGGTGGCGGTGACTTCGACGCTGCCGGTGTTCGAGATGTTTGTTCCGGGGCGTGACGCCACGCCGGCCCGCGTGCTGAACGCGATGAGCGATACCGCGAAGGTCAACTTCCTCGCCTCGCGCGCGCGCCTCGACGATCCGGCGCGCAACCAACAGCACTACGGCTCGCCCACGGCGCCGTGGGGCAAGCTTTTCCAGATGGAGATGCAGTTCGAGCGCGCGTTCGCGAAGGCCGGCGGACTGCTCGTCGCCGGCACCGACCCGACCGGCAATGGCGGCACGCTCGCCGGCTTCGGCTCGCAGCGCGAGGTCGAACTGCTGGTGGAAGCCGGATTCACGCCGCTCGAGGCCATCCAGATCTGCACGCAGAATGGCGCGCGCTACCTTGGCATCGAGAATGAGGTAGGCACGATCGCGCCCGGCAAAGCCGCCGACCTCATCCTGGTCAATGGTTCGCCCGACAAGAACATCGCCGACATCGAGAAGGTGGACACCGTGTTCAAGGATGGCGTGGGCTACGATCCGCAGAAGCTCATCGACTCGGTACGCGGGCTGGTGGGGATCAGATAATGCTGCAAGTCATTTGGGAATATCGCGTGCACCGCGCCAAGGCAGACGCCTTCGAGAAGTATTACGGCGCGCGCGGCGACTGGGCGCAGTTCTTTCGCCAGGGCGCGGGATACCTTGGCACCACGCTGCTGCGCGACCCTGACGTCGTTGGAGTGGAAGCCGGCCACTACGCGACCATCGACCAGTGGGATTCCGCCGGCGACTTCCAACGCTTCAAAGAGAAGTTTGCCGCCGAGTACAAGCAGCGCGACGCGCACTGCACGCAGTTCACCAGCGACGAGCGATTCGTAGGACAGTTCGAAACGCTCTAGCCGGCATCCGTCGCCAGGACGCGCACGGCATAACCATCTTCATCGGACTCGAGCAGCATCTTCCCTGCCGCCGGCGGCAATTTCGTTCCCGCCTTCAAGCCGGCCTGCACTAGCAATCCCGCACCGCGCATGGTGAGCAGCCCGCCTTCGACCTGGGTGTCGCACTTGCGTTCGGCGTGCGCAACGTATTCGCGCCGCAGCTCGAGCAGCCGCTGGTACCACTTCCACATCTCGTTGCCCGGCTGCCAACTCAGTTTCGAGCGCTCGAAGCTCTGCGGATCTTCCGGATCGGGCGTGTCGGCGAAACCGAACTGCGCGAACTCCTTACGCCGGCCTTCGGCCACCGCTTGGTGCAACACCGGATCGCTGAAGCTGGTGAAGAAGAGGAACGGATTCTTCTCGTCGTACTCCTGTCCCATGAAGAGGAGCGGTGTTTGGGGCGCCAGCAGCAGCAGCGCGGCGGCGAGTTTGCGCGCGCCGCGCGGCAGCAGCGCCGTCAAGCGCTCGCCGTGGGCGCGATTGCCGACCTGGTCGTGGTTCTGCAGGTTCAAGATGTGCTGCTCCCCGCACATGCCTTCCGGCTTGGTGCCGCGCGGCTTGCCCCAGAACTTGAAGTGCTCGCCCTGGTAGACGAAGCCTTCGTTGAGCGCCTGCGCGATCTGCTCGGGGCGTCCGAAATCCTGATAGTAGCCACGGCGCTCGCCGGTGAACAGCGCGTGGACGGCGTGATGGAAGTCGTCACTCCAAACGGCGTCGATCCCATAGCCGCCCTGCGCGCGCGGGCGGACGAGGAGCGCGTCGTTGGCGTCGGACTCGGCGATGGTGATGATGGTGCGCTGTAGCTCCTGCTCGAGCGCGTCGACCGTCGCGGTGATCTCGGCGAGCACATGCTGCTTCGAGTTGTCGTAGATGGTGTGCACGGCGTCGAGCCGCAGGCCGTCCATGTGATACTCGCGGATCCAGTACGCGGCGTTGTCCACGAAGTAGCGGCGCACGCCCGCCGCGCCGTCGCCGTCGTAGTTGATGGCCTCGCCCCACGGCGTCTCGTAGCGATCGGTGAAGTAGGGCCCGAACATCCGCAGGTAGTTCCCTTCCGGACCGAGATGGTTGTAGACCACGTCCTGAATAACGCCGACGGCGAGCCGGTGCGCCGCATCTACGAAACGCTTCAGTCCATCCGGACCGCCGTAGCTCGCCTGCACCGCGTAGGGCGAGACGCCGTCGTATCCCCAATCGCGCGCGCCGGGAAAAGCCGCGACCGGCATGAGCTCGAGCACGGTGACGCCGAGGCGCTTCAGCTCGGCGAGCCGCGGGATGGCGGCGTCGAACGTCCCCTCGCGAGTAAAAGTCCCGACGTGCAGCTCGTAGAGCACATAGTCGCGCAGCGGCAGGCCGCGCCAGGCGGAGTCTGCCCAGCGAAAAGCGCTGGGATCCACGATCTCGGTGGGCCCGTGGACGCCCTCGGGTAGAAAACGCGAGACCGGGTCTGGGACAGGCTTATTGTCAGGCTTCTGGTCGTCGACAATGTAGAAGTAGCGGTCGCCGGCGCGCGCCGGGGCTTCCACGGCGAAGCTGCCATCGAACGCAAGCTGCTCGCGCTGCATCTCGAGTGCTGTGCCGCCGCCGGCGAGTTGCAGACGGACGCGCTTCGCGCTCGGCGCCCAGACGCGGAACTCGGCGGTGCCATCAGGTCGGGCGTTGCCCCCGTATCGCAGCGTCATCTCTGCTACGTTAAACACTGGCGGTAAGATGCGCCAGACTGAATCTGTGGTTCATGCGGCATGAATTCTTCTCTCCTCATCCTCGCCTCCGCCTCGCCGCGCCGTGCCGAGTTGCTGCGCGCGGCGGGCATCACCTTTCGCATCGAAGTCTCGAACCTCGAGGAAGCGCGCGCGCCCGGTGAGGCGCCCCGGGCATATGCCGAGCGCCTCGCGCGCGACAAAGCTCGCGTCGTCGCGCGGCGCTTTCCCGGCGAGCCGGTGCTCGCGGCAGACACCATCGTGATCCTGGCCGGCGCCGTCCTGGAGAAACCGGCCGACGCCGCCGACGCCGCGCGCATGCTTCGCCAGCTCAGCGGACGCGCCCACGAGGTCACCACCGGGGTTTGCCTGGTCCGCGAGCCGAACGGCGGGGCTGGAAAGGAAGCCAAGGAAGACGTGAGGGAAGACGTCCGCAGTGAGACCACGCGTGTCTACTTTCGCAAACTCAACGAAAAGGAAATTGCGGAGTACATCGCGACCGGCGAGCCGATGGACAAGGCGGGCGCATACGCGATCCAGGGCGGCGCGGCGCGCTGGGTCGAAAAGATCGAAGGGGACTACAACAACGTGGTGGGATTGCCGGTCGCGCTCGTCACCAGCATGCTGCGCGACGCGAAGTTGTTCTAGCTATCTTTCTTGTCCTTGTCGCTTGCCGAACTGCTCGACGACGGGCCGCTCTCGCCATCCTTGATCGACGACTTGAAGTTGCGAATGCCTTCGCCCAGGCCCTTGCCGAGTTGCGGCAGCTTGCCCGCGCCGAAGATGAGCAGCGCGATGCCGAAGATGATGAGCAGTTCCGGAACCCCGAGTTTCATTTTTGGCCTCCAGAGGCTTTGAACCCGCCAACCGCACGCAAGTCGCGTGCTCAGATTGTAGGCTGCCGCGCTCAGGGGGTCAAAAAAGAGGCTAATCCTCATGCCCGGAGGGGTTCGAGGCGGAAGCGTCGAGGCGGGCGGCACCCGCCCTCGACTCTCACCTTAGTTCCTGGCCACCGCTGCTGCCGGCTCCTGCCCTCCCCGCTGGTTGTTTTCGGCGCCGGCGGCGGTAGAATCGCGGCGAGTCTTTCGCGAATATGACGATGGAGCCCGGCGAGTTCAAGCTGACCTTCCGCATCGAGCAGCTGCCCGACGGCACCTTCGTCGGCCGGAGCGACAACCCTAAACTCGAGATCACGGGCGCCACGCCGCAAGAGGTGCAGCAGAAGATCCAGCACAGCATGGGCGCGCGCTTCGTGGAGCGGCTCGGCATACACCTCACCACCAACGTGACCGGGAGCGGCGTAGAGGTCACCGCCACGAAGAATACGCCCGGCGCGGCCGATGCTCCGGCGGCAGGTTCGTCTGCGCCCGCGGTGTTCTCGTCGCATGTGTCTTCGGCAAACGTTTTCTCGTCCCCTCAGTCCGAGGTATCCGGCACCGAACCGATCACGGCCGAGCCCATCGACGCCGGCTCGTTGCGCGCGCAGCGGCTGCTGGGGACACTGCTCGGCCTGGCCATCGCTCTCGGAATGCTCTGGTGGTTCTTCCACCGCTGAGCGCACCGGTCCGGTATTACACTAGTCGGCCATGCCGACCACACCGACGCGCACCGATCCGCTCTCTTTTCTCGGCGCCAGCCTCAACGACCTGAAGCAACGGGGCACGTACTTCAAGCTGCGCGTGCTCGACGATGAGCAGGCGCCGGAATGCACGTTCGACGGCAAACGCGTCATCAACCTGGCGTCCAATAATTATCTCGGGCTCACCACGCATCCCAAGCTGCGCGAGGCGGCGGAGAAAGCGGTGCGCGATTTCGGGGTGGGTTCGGGCGCGGTGCGCACCATCGCCGGCACCATGAAGCTGCACATGGAGCTGGAGGAAAAGATTGCGCGCTTCAAGAACGTGGAGGCGTGCGTGGTGTTTCAATCCGGATTCACGGCCAACGCGGGAACGGTGTCGGCGATCCTGGGCAAGGACGACTTCATCATCTCCGACGAGCTGAACCACGCCTCCATCATCGACGGCGCGCGGCTCTCGCGCGCGAAGATACTCGTCTTCCGCCATAAAGACGTTGCGCACGCCGAAGAGCAACTCGCTTCCGTGAAAGACCAGCCCGGACACAAGCTGCTCATCACCGATGGCGTGTTCTCGATGGATGGCGACATCGGTCCGCTGCCCGGCCTGTGCGACGCGGCGGAGAAATACGGCGCCATCATGATGGTCGACGACGCGCACGCCTCCGGCGTGCTCGGCCGCAACGGGCGCGGCACCATCGACCACTTCAGCGTGCACGGCCGCGTTGACATCCAGGTCGGGACACTGTCCAAGGCCATCGGTTCGATCGGCGGCTACATCTGCGGCACGCGCGACCTGATCGAGTTCCTCTACCACCGCGGGCGTCCGTTCCTGTTCTCGACCTCGCATCCGCCGAGCGTGGCGGCAACCTGCATCGCGGCCTTCGATGTGCTCGAGCAGGAGCCTGGACTCATCGACCGGCTGTGGGACAACACGCGCTACTGGAAGAAGGAACTCGGCGGGCTGGGCTTCAACATCGGCGGGCAGAACACGCCGGCGAGCGAGACGCCGATCACGCCCATCATCATTGGGGATGGGCGACGGACCATGGATTTTTCGAGCGCGCTGTTCCAGGAAGGCGTCTTCGGGACCGGCATCGCGTTCCCCACGGTGCCCGAAGGAAAAGCGCGCATCCGGACGATCATGACCGCAACCCACACGCGCCCGCAGTTGGATAAGGCGCTCGAGGTTCTGCGCAAGGTGGGAAAGAAGATGGGAATACTGGCGTGAAGCACGGAGTTGTCATTCCCGGAGTCGTCATTCCGACGAGCCCGCCGCGGCGGGCGACGAGGAATCTGCTGTGTTAGACCGGCGCAGCATTGCCATTCGTTTCGCGCTTCCACTCGTCCCGCTCGCGCTGGTCGCCCTGGCGATTTCCGCGCCGCTGCTCGCGACCTCGCCGCTGCTCAACATCTCCATCCGAAACTTCTTTTCTATCGTGTGCCATCAGGATGCGGCGCGCTCGTTCTGGATCGCGGGCGCTCCGATGGCGGTGTGCGTGCGGTGTTTGGGGGTCTACCTGGGCGCGGTCGTGGGCGCGGTGGTTCCGTTGCGGCGCGCGGTAGCGCTGAGGTTAGTTGCCGCAGCGGTGGGGTTCAACGCGCTCGACGTCGCCGCGGAAGCGTTCGGCCGGCATGGCAACCTGCCGGCGATGCGCTTCGGGTTTGGTCTCGCGCTGGGCGCGGCGGTGGGCGCGCTCGTCGCCGCATGGGTTGCGGACTCGGCCGCCTTAAAGTTGCGCCGTTCAGCTTCCCTCCCGTTATAATCCCGCCCTTCCCCAAGCAAATCTTGTGATGGACGAGGTCGCGCGCATGTCCGCAACGGAGATCGGCAGGCAGACCAGATCGCAGGCCAAGATAAAGACCGGCGGCGAGCGCGAGACCGAGATCTACGCCGCGGGCGTGAAAGGACTGAAACCGCGCGTGCCCACGCGCCTCGACGTGCTCGAGCTGCGCGCCAAAGAAGTGCTGAAGCCGGAGGCCTACGATTACGTTGCCGGCGCGGCGGGTTCGGAAGACACGCTGCGCGCGAACCTCGAAGCCTTTCGCCGCTGGCGCATCGTGCCGCACATGCTGCGCAACGTGGAGCAGCGCGATCTCTCCATCGAACTCTTCGGCGCGCACCTGCCCGCGCCGCTCGCGCTCGCGCCCGTCGGCGTGCAAGGCATCATCCACAAAGACGGCGAAGTCGCCACCGGACGCGCCGCTGCCTCGCTTGGCATTCCCTTCGCGCTCTCGACGGTGAGCTCGCGCTCGCTGGAAGAGGTTGCCAAGGCGATGGGCGACGCGACCCGCTGGTTCCAACTTTACTGGGCGCGGCATACGGAGATCACCGCCAGCCTGCTCGAGCGCGCCGAACGCGCCGGCTACAGCGCGCTGCTGGTCACCCTCGATACCACCATGCTGGCGTGGCGTCCGCGCGACCTGGATCATGGCTATCTTCCCTTCCTCACCGCCGAGGGATTGGCGAACTACTACTCCGACCCTGCCTTCGTCGCCGAGCTGAAGTGCAAGCCGGAGGAGAATCGCACCGCCGCGGTGAATCTGTGGCGCAGCATCTTCTCCAACACCAGGCTCACCTGGGATGACATTGCGTGGCTGCGCGCGCACACCAAGCTGCCCATCGTGCTGAAAGGGATCTTGCGCAGTGACGACGCCGCGCGCGCTCTCGATCATGGCGTGGACGGCGTCATTGTTTCTAACCATGGCGGACGCCAGGTCGATGGCGCCATCGCCACCCTCGAGGCGCTGCCCGCCGTGCTCGAAGCCGTCGGTGGAAAGTTGCCGGTGCTGATGGATAGCGGCATCCGGCGCGGCGCCGACGCGCTCAAGGCGCTGGCGCTGGGCGCGCGCGCGGTGCTGCTCGGACGTCCCTACGTCTATGGCTTGGCGATCGCGGGGGAAGACGGCGTGCGCGAGGTGGTGGAGAACTTCCTTGCCGAATTCGATCTCACCATGGCGCTGAGCGGCTACACGCGCGTCAGCGAGCTTTCGCCGGAAGCGCTCGTCCGAGATCACTAAAACCAAATCCTTGGCCACGGATCTCACGGACGAGCACGGATAGGTCTTCTTCTTTCTTTTCTTCTTCTTTCTTTTCTTCTTCTTCTTTTGTTTTTATCCGTGTGATTTCCGTGCCATCCGTGGCCAAAGGTTTTGGTTGATTCGAACCCACGCCGCGATCGCGTCGGGCAAATAACAGTTGACTTGCAAACCAAACGACCTCAATATCTTGTGCAGTTCGTGTTACCCCTCCCACTAATGGGGCATGAAATGGTTCAGGGCTCCGGGCCCGCGACTGAAAAGGGAGAAATAATCCAAAAGGAGGCGACCAGCATGAAGAAAAAGAAGAAAGCCAAAAAGAAAAAGAGATAAGTGCGGTGACTTCCGCGAGGCCGGGGCCCCCGGCAGGCCCGCACTTTGACCTGCGGGAGTGGGAAGACCTCCCTCGCGCAAACAAAAACCAGGCCTCAGCCAAAGCTGAGGCCTTTCGTCTGGTTAGCGCCAGCAAGACTCACGTTCCGAGCGTAGAATATTCAGTACACCGCCGGGATTAGGTCGCGCATCCAACTGGTGGCAGTCGATTTCCCCAGGGAAAAAACGTGTCGATGAAGAACGCCCTTTTGTCCGCCCTCCTGCTCTCCACCCTGCCTGGCTTCGCTCAGCAACCTGCAACGCTGCCCGCTCCACCGCAGCCGGCCACAGCGCAGCAGCAGCCGGCCGGCCAGATGCCGCCAGATACCAAGGCGCCCGCGCCCAAGCCGGACCTCGTCAAGGCGAAGCCGGCCGACAAGACGCCGGCCAAACCGCGCACGCCTGACAAAGCGCAGGCCTACTACCACTATTCGCTGGCGCACATCTACGAAGAGCAGGTCGCGATCTACGGACGGGCGGAGTTGGCGCAGCGCGCCATCCAGGAATACCGGCTGGCCATCGAGAACGATCCCAACTCCGAGTACTTGAATGCCGGGCTGGCCGAGCTCTACGCCAAGACAGGACGTATCCGCGAAGCTGTGCTCGAAGCGCAGGAGATCCTGAAGCGCGATCCCAACAACATCGATGCCCACAAGCTGCTCGGCCGCATCTACCTGCGCTCGCTCGGCGACTTGCAGGCGGGCACGCAGTCGCAGGAAGTGTTGAAGCTGGCTATCGAGCAGTTCGAACAGATATCGCGGCTCGAGCCCGCCAACAGTGACACCTTCCTGCTGCTCGGACGGCTCTATCGCCTGAACAACGAGATGCTGAAAGCGGAAGGCGCCTTCAAGCAGGCGGTGAAGCTCGATCCGCAGTCGGAAGAAGCGGTGATCGGGCTGGCGTATCTCTATGGCGAAGAGGGCGACAACGCTCGCGCCGTCGCCACGCTCAATGCTGTTCCCGATAAGAGTGGCAAGATCTGGGCGGCGATGGGCGTGACCTACGAGCAGCAAAAGGAATACAAGAAAGCTGTCGCGGCGTTCAAGCAGGCGGTGGCGTACGACCACGACAATCTCGACGCGCAACGCGGTCTGGCGCAGAACCTGCTTAACGACAATCAGTCGCAGGCGGCGCTCGAACAGTACAAGCAGATCGCCGAGGCCGATCCGCAGGACGCGCAGACCTTCCTGCGCATCGCGGAGATCTATCGCCGCACCGGCAAGTTCGATCTCGCGCTCGACAGCCTCAAGAAGGCGGAGGCGCTGGTGCAGGATTCGCTCGACGTCCCCTTCAACATCGCCATGGTGTACGAGGCGCAGGGACGCTACGACGAAGCCGTCGCCACGCTGCAAAAGCTGCTCGACAAGACGGCCAAGGGCTCATACAGCTCCGGCGAGGCCACGAATCGCGCCGTCTTTTTGGAGCGCCTTGGCGCCATCTATCGCGAGCAGAACAAGACGCAGCCTGCAGTGGACACCTTCCGCAAGCTGCTCGACCTCGGTGACGAGAACGCTTCGCGCGGCTACCAGCTGATCATCGAGACCTATCGGGACGCAAAACAATGGGAGCAGGCCACCGCGATCGCGAGAGAAGCGGTGCAGAAGCTGCCCAAAGATCGTGGCCTGCGCTTGATCCTCGATGGACAGCTCGCCGACAGCGGCCAGGCCGACCAGGCCATCGCCGACGTGAAGTCGCAGATCAAAGGCAACGCCAATCCCGAAGACCGCGAACTCTACACCACGCTGAGCACCATCTATCAGCGCCTGCGCCGCTGGAAAGAGGCGGAGGACGCGCTCGACCAGGCGGAGAAGTTATCCACCAAGCGCGAGGAAAAGGATTACATCCTGTACATGCGCGGTGCGCTCTATGAGCGGCAAAAGAAATATGACGCGGCCGAAGACATGTTCAAGCGTATCCTCGCCGCCGATCCGCACAGCGCGATGATCCTCAACTACCTGGGATACATGCTTGCCGACCGCGGCGTGCGGCTCGAAGAAGCGCTGGGCTACGTGAAGCGCGCGCTCGAACTCGATCCCCAGAACGGCGCTTATCTCGATTCCCTCGGCTGGGTCTACTTCAAGCTTGGTAACTATGAGTTGGCGGAAGCCAACCTGCGCCGTGCCGCCGAGAAGATCTCGAACGACGGCACCGTGCTCGAGCACCTCGCCGACCTCTACCAGAAGACAGGACGCCTCAAACTCGCCGCCGCGCATTGGGAGCGCGCGCTCGATGCCTGGAACAAGACGGTGGCCAGCGAGGTCGATCCCGCCGACGTGGCGCGCGTGCAGAAGAAACTGGAGTCCGCGAAAGTGCGTCTTGCCCAGCAACAGCAGGGCTCGGTGCGCAAGCCGCAGTAGCGAGTACCGAGTACCGAGTAACCACCCCGAGCGCGG
>JALYLW010000151.1 GCA_030774055.1 Acidobacteriota bacterium | reverse complement strand
CATCCGGGCAGCGACATCAGTCCGCACAAGATCAACCAGGAACTCGGCGCGCTACAGATGATCATGAAACGCGCGCGCTGCTGGACGGAAGAACTCAAAGACCTCTACGAGCCGCTGCAGACGAACGAGAGCGACATCCCGCAAGCCCTCTCGCCGGTGGAGCAACAGTTGTGGCTGAACACGGCTGCCAGCCGCACGGAGTGGAGCCTGGTCTATTGGTATTCGCTGGTAGCGTTCTCCACCACGGCTTCCAACTGCGAGATGCGCGCGCTGAAGCTCGGCAACGTGAACCTCGAATCTCACGTGCTCACCATCCAGAGCCTGCACGCAAAGAACAAGTATCGCATCCGCACGGTCCCGCTGAGTGCCGAGGCGAAGTGGGCAGTCGAGCAGCTCATTGCCCGCACGCGCGAACTCGGCGCCAATGGCCCGCAGGACTTCCTCTTCCCATTCCGCATCGGCAAGGGGCACTGGGATCCTGCGCGCCCGATGTCGAACAGCGGCTTGAAGAAACGTTGGGACGAAGTCCGCTCCGCGACCGGCCTCGCATGGTTCACTCCGCACGACGCGCGCCATACCGGCATCACGCGCTACGCGGAAGCCGGCTACGGCATCCTGCAGATCATGAGCATCGCCGGCCAGATCAGCCGCAAGATGGTGCAGCACTACACGCACATCTCCGAGCAGTCGAAACGGCTGATGGTTGCGGCGGTGGAGCGCATGGCACCGCGGCGCGTGGCCCGTCCTCTGGCGGCACGTGTGGAAAACAGGGTTAACTCACTGTGAACGAAAGGCGAAGATTTCTCTTGACGTAATTCCTCTCTTGCCTCATCCTGCAAAACAGCTTCCGCATTCAGGCCTCGCAACAAAATCCCGCCATTGAGTTAGCCTTTGTGCCCGGCGGATTCATCAACGACCGAGGGACTCGCAAAGTAAGAGCGAGGGTCTCATAATCCCTAGGTCGTTGGTTCGAGTCCAACCGCCGCCACCAAGATTTATTTAGACAGCACGATTCACCAGGCCCAAGGCAAAACCGTGCGCAGCAGCGTCTTCCTCAAACTCGCCGTGTCGTTCCTGCTGGTGCTGGCGGTGGCCACTTTCACGCTCGACGTGATCATTCGGAATGCATGGGAGAAGTCGCTACTCGACGACTTGCACAGTTCGCTCGCCGAAAAGACCCAGCTCTTTGCGCAACAGATGGAGATGCCCGGAGCCCTGCCCGCGGAGGTCGCGAAGCGGGTTTCGCAAACGGCCCACGCGCGGGCCACGGTCATCGATCGCAGCGGTAAGGTGCTTGCCGATACCGAAGCTGACCCGAATGGGATGGAGAAGCACGCGACGCGGCCGGAGTTCGTGGCGGCCCTCGCCGGCCGGGTCGGCGATAACGTTCGGCGCAGCCAACCCGTGGGAGGGGAATTCCTCTACGTCGCCGCGCCCACCAGTTTTGGGGCAGTGCGGTTGGCGTATCCCATCACCTCGATCCAGGAACGCGTGGGCGCAGTGCGCCGGAACCTGCTGCTCGCCTCCACGGCCGCCCTGCTGCTTTCCATGCTGCTGGCTGCGCTGTTGGCGCAGGTCACTGTGCGGCGGCTGCAGCGCATCTCCGAATTCGCGCGGCAGATCGCGCAGGGCAACCTGGGCGCGCGCATCGAGGAGCCATCACTCGACGAGATCGGTGAAGTGGCCGCGGCGCTCGACGAGACGGCAAAACATCTCGAGCAGAACTTTGCCGCCATCGAGAAAGGACGCGCGCAACTCGAAGCTCTGCTGAACAGCATCCAGGATGCGGTGCTGGCCGTCTCCGCCGACCGCCGCGTGCAATGGGCGAACGGTGCGATGTCGCGCCTGATGGGTCAAGGATTGAAGATCGGCCTGCCGCTGACCGAGACCGTCCGCGACCCTGAGTCGCTGAGGCTGCTGGCGGAGTGTCTCGAGACCAAGGAGATCCATTCGGCCAAGGTGGCGGTGCTTCCGGGGCGGAGCTTCGCGGCCACGGCCGCGCCCATCGCCGAAGGTGGCGCGGTGCTGGTACTGCACGACGTGACCGAGATCGAGCGTGTGGACCGGACGCGGCGCGACTTCATCGCCAACGTCTCGCATGAGTTGCGCACCCCACTGACTTCCATCCAGGGTTATTCCGAGACGCTGCGCGAGAAGGCGGAGCCGACCGGCAACACGCGCGAGTTCCTGGACATCATCCAGCAGAACGCGCGGCGGATGACCACGCTGACCGAGGACCTGCTGACTTTAGCGCGCGTGGAGAGTGGCGAGCAGCGGCTCGATCTGGAAGCGGTGCCGGCGAGCGAATTGCTCGAGGCCGCGATGCGCAATTTCGGTCCGGCGATAGAAGCGAAAGGGATGAAGCTCGAACTCGAATCCACGGTGGATGAACAGGTCGAGGTAGACCGTGAATCGGTCTACCACGTCTTCCAGAATCTTATCGACAATGCTTCGAAATACGCGGTTTCTGGCGGGCGCATCGTTTTAGGTGCCCAGAAGCAGGAAGGAGGCGTAGAGTTCCACGTTCGAGACATGGGGCCGGGAATCCCCTTCGAACATCTGCCTCGCCTGTTCGAACGCTTCTATCGGGTGGACAAAGGCCGGTCGCGCGAGTCGGGAGGTACCGGGCTGGGCCTGGCGATCGTGAAGCACATCGTGCTCAATCATGGCGGAGCGGTGCGGGTGGAGAGCGAATTGAATCACGGCTCGACGTTTTATTTCGTGCTGCCGCTGGCAGACACGGCCAAGCAAGGATGGACGCATGGCGCTTAGAGGAAAGAAGCGGGGCAACACGGTGCTGGAGCGGTTGGCGAAGAGCCTGGATGCGGTAGCGCGGACAGCGACGCCGAAAAACGTCCACTTCTTCCGCACCTGTTGCCGGCGGATGGAAGCGTACGCCGAGCTACGCAAGGGTGAGGGTGCGCGCGCCCTGCGAAAACTCACCCAGCGCCTGGACAAGCCGCGGCGGTTAGCGGGCCGCGTCCGCGATCTAGACGTGCAACTCGACATCGTGCGCGACCTCCATTTCGATGGCGACCACGAATCCCGCCGGCGATTGGGCGTCGATCTGCAAGAGGCGCGAGCGCGCGCTGCGAGGAGACTGAATAAAGCGCTCGACGCGAAGACCGTGGCGTCGCTGGAACGCCGGCTACGGAAGGCGGAGCGCGCGGAGGCTTCCGCAGCCAAGTCCGATGTCGACTATAGGAAGCGCGCATGGAGTGAGGCCGTCGCACTGCTTGCGGCTCTGCCCGAGGATTTCCCGTCCGTTGAGCCCAAGAACCTGCACCGGCTGCGGCTGGCGGGCAAGAACATCCGCTACACCGCCGAGCAGGCCTTCCCCGATCCCGAGGCCCGGCGCTTTGCGGACGCGATGATAGAGCTGCAAGACGCGATCGGACGCTGGCATGATTGGCTCATGCTGCGCAAACGCGCGCGCGGCCTCACGCCCGAAGAAGGCACGCTGCAGCGCATCCTGCGCAGTCACGAGCGCGCCAGCCTGGCTGACGCGTTACGCCGCGGACGCCAAGTCGTTCGTCCCCACGCCTCCGCGGGCGACAAAAAACCTTCCGCACAAGTCCAACCGCCAGCCGAGGCGGCGACCGCTTCCTAAGCGTCCATGCCGACCTTTGCAGCCATCGATATCGGCGCGAATTCTGTCCGCTTGAAGATCGCGCACATCGGCCGGCGAAGCCTGGACGTGGTCCATGAAGACCGCGAAGTCACCCGGCTCGGCGCATCGGTGTTTCGCACCAGCCAGCTTTCACCGGAGGCGATGGCGCATACCGTGGAAGTGCTGCAACGCTTCTACAAAGCGACGCAGCGCTATGGCACGGACGCGGTGCGCATCGTCGCGACCAGCGCGCTGCGCGACGCGCGCAATGCGCATGCGTTCATCGCGTGGGTAAGGTCGGCGACGGGCTGGAAGGTCGAGGTGATCTCCGGCCTGGAAGAAGGCCGGCTCATCCACCTGGGCGTGGTCTCGAACGCGCGCATTGACGCGGCCCGAACGTTGCTCGTGGATCTGGGCGGCGGAAGCTGCGAACTCACACTCTCTTCCGGCAGGCACATCAAGCAGATGTACAGCCTGCCACTCGGTGCGGTGCGGCTGACCGGCGACTTTCTGCAGCACGATCCTCCCAAGAAGAAAGAGCTGCGGCGGCTGCACGAGTTCATTGCGGAAGAGCTCTCGCGCATCCGCAAGAAGCTCGATCCGATGCGCGGGCGGCTGATGATCGCGACCTCGGGCACGGCGGCGGCACTGGCCGGCGCGGCGGACGCGAAGCCAGGACGCGGCTGGCTGAGCGAGCCGGTCTCGCGGCGCGTCACCGTGAAACTGGCGCGGCAGTTGGCAGCGCTCACGCGACAGCAACGCGCGGCGCTGCCCGGCATCGGCCCGCGGCGTTCCGAGATCATCGTGGCGGGTGCGTCCGTTTTTGCCATGCTGCTCGAGGCTGCCGGCCTTTCCGGCTTCCGCTACTCGCCGCTCGGGCTGCGCGATGGCCTGCTGGCGCAGATGGCAGCGGACTATGATCGGCGCACACCACTGCGACGGCAGATCGAGGCAGACCGGCGCGACGCGCTGCTCAGCATGGCGCGCCATTACGACGTGGACATGGAGTTTGCCGAGCACGTGCGCGACCTCTCGCTCCAATTGTTCACCGGATTGAAGTCGCTGCACGGGTTGGGTCCGGAGTTCAGCGAATGGCTGAGCGCGGCGGCGATGCTGCACGAGGTGGGAGCATTCATCAATCGCAGCGGGCGGAGGCGGCACACGCATTACGTCGTGGCGCACTCCGATATCTTTGGTTACTCGGTGCTGCAGCGGCAGATGATCGCGGCGATCGCACGCTACGTAGGAAAGTCGGCTCCGTCGCCGGACGACGCCATCCTCAAGCGCTTCACGCCGGCGGAGAGGAACGGGATCCGGCGCACCGTGGTGCTGCTGCGCCTGGCGCGCGCACTGAACCAGGGACGCCGCGGAGCCATCCGTAGGGTGACGGCGCACACGCGCGGCGGCAAGGCGCTGCTGAAAGTGACGGCGAAGCGCGGTGGCGCCGAGCTCGAGCTCTGGGCGATCGCGAAGGAGCGCGGTTATTTCCGCGAAGTCTTTGGGCGAGACCTCTTAGTCGAAGAGGCGTGAAGCGAGCGCGCGATCTTGGGCGTGACGCACCACTGCAAAACCGCGCCCTTGCTCGTGACCTCCACACGCGCCACCGCACCCTTTTTCAGGTCGACAGCTTCTTCCACATTGCGGCGGCTGATGGCCAGGCTGACGAACGCGTTTAGGCTGGGGTTGTGGCCCACGACCATCACGGCTTCCTGCTTGTGATGGCGCTGCAGCATGTCACGGAAAGCGTTGTAGTGCGCCTCGGGCAGCAGGGCAGACTCGATCTGTAACTTGCCTTCGTAGCCGATCTCGTTGCCCACCAGCGCGGCGGTCTGTGTGGCACGCTTGAGTGGGCTCGAGATCACAATGTCGACCTGAGTCTCGAGGGCGGCGAGGAGGCGGCCAACGAAGCGGCACTGCTCGATGCCTTCCTTGTCCAGTCCGCGACGCTTATCTTTCTCCGGATCGGAAGCATTCTTGCCTGCGCTGGCGTGGCGGAGGAAATAGACGATCATTTGGCTTACACCGCCTCGACGATGGGTTTGGCTCTGTGGGGCGTGAGACCCTCTTCAAAAACATTCTTGCCTTCGGCCATGCCGATGAGGAATGTCTGCGCGTTGAAGCTGGCGGCTGCGCGGCGCGAGCCGGCGCGGCGCGGGCCGCGTCCCGGGCGATGGTAGGTGCCGTCGGCACGAAGGCGGCGAGCCTTCTCGGTATCGGCGAGGTAGGGATCGAGGATCTCCTGGCGCAGGCGCTGGCGGAGCTGCGGATCGCGCACTGGGAACATCAGTTCCACGCGTTCATAGAGATTGCGTGGCATCCAGTCGGCGCTGCCGAGGAAATACTCTTCCTGGCCGGCGTTGGCGAAATAGAAGATGCGGCTGTGCTCGAGGAAGCGTCCCACGATGCTGAGGACACGGATGTTGTCGCTCACGCCCCGCACTCCGGGGCGCAGCGCGCACACCCCGCGAACGATCAGATCGATCTCCACGCCCGCCTGGGAAGCGCGATAGAGAGCGCGGATCACGCCGGTATCCACCAACGAATTCATCTTGGCGATGAGGCGCGCCGGTTTGCCGGCTTTGGCATGCTCGGTCTCGCGATCGATCAGCCGCAGCGTGCCTTCGGCGAGGTCGAGCGGCGCGACCAGCAAGCCGTCGTAATCGCCACGCTCCGCATAGGCAGTCAAGAAATTGAAGACCGAGTGGACGGCTTGCGTCATCGCCGGATCGGCGGTCATCAGGCTGAGGTCGGTGTACAGCCGGGCGGTGCTGGGATTGTAATTCCCGGTGCCGAGGTGCGCGTAACGCCGGATCGTGCCATCGCTCTCGCGGCGCACCACCAGGGTGGCCTTGCAGTGCGTCTTGAGGCCGACCAGGCCATGGAAGACCTGCACGCCGGCGTCTTCAAGGTCACGCGCCCAGCGGATGTTCGAAGCCTCGTCAAAGCGCGCCTTCAACTCCACCACCGCGGTCACTTCCTTGCTGTTCGCGGCGGCGACTAGGGCTTCGACGATGGGCGAGTTCTCGTTGGTGCGGTAGAGGGTCTGCTTGATGGATAGCACATGCGGATCGCGCGCCGCGCTCTCGATGAACGAGACCACCGCGTTGTAGGAATCGAAGGGGTGGTGCAGCATCACGTCGTGCTGCCCCAGTTCTTCGAACAGGTCGCGGTTCTTGGCGCTGAGGTGCAGCTCGCGCGGGACGAAGGTCTTGAACTTCAAGTCGGGGCGGTCGGTCTGTTCGTAGATGTTGAATAGGCGCGAGAGGTTCACCGGGCCAGTGGTCGGGAACACTTGCCAGTCCTCGAGCTCGAATTTGGCGCGCAGCCGCTCCACGATCTCCGGGGAAGCGTCGGCATCGATCTCCAGGCGGACGGCGTCGCCCTTGCGGCGGTTGTGCAGTTCGGTGCGGACCGCTTCGAGCAAGTTGCGCGATTCTTCCTCCTGGACGTAAAGGTTGCTGTTGCGCGTGACGCGGAAGCTGGCCGCCGAAATGATGTCATAGCCGCGGTACATGTTGGTGGCGTGCGCAGCCACAACGTCGGCGAGGAAAACAAAATCGATGGTGGCGCTATCGGAAGGCACGCGGATGAGCCGGGGCAGTGCGCGCGGCACGGTGACCACGCCAAGGTACGAGGTGGAAGAACGGCGGCGACGCCGCAACTCGAATGCCATGCAGAGCGCTTTGTTGATCACGCGCGGGAACGGGTGCGCCGGATCCACGGTGACGGGCGTGAGCAGCGAATCGAGCTCGCGGCGGCTGTAGTCGTCAACGAAGGCGCGTCCGCGGGCGTCGAGCTCGTCCAGCCCGAGGACGCGGATCCCACTCTTCGCCAGGAGTGGAAGCAAGCGCTCGTTCCAGCAGCGATACTGCGTGTCCACGAACTCGCGCACCTGCTCGGCGATGCGGTCGCGCTCCTTGGCGGGAGTAAGGCCGTCGGGCCCGGGCTCGTCATAGCCATCTTCGATCCGCTGCAGCAGGGCGGCGATGCGGACTTCCCAGAATTCGTCGAGGTTGCTCGCCGTGATGGCCAGGTACTTCACGCGCTCGAGCAATGGATTGGCGGCGTCCTCCGCCTCTTCCAGGACGCGCCGGTTGAAGGCCAGCCAGGAGAGCTCGCGGTTCAAATAAAGCGACGGATTCTTCAGTGAGGCGGAGGCCATGGCAGGGAGCGGGGCCCGGAGTAACTGCATGCACCGGGCAATGATGCTAATCAACCTATGTTACAGGAGTGTGAAAAGAGGTTGCCAGTAGGCATTGTCACCAACGATTCAACCCCTATAAACCCCAGCGAAACATGGAGGATTTAGGCTCTTCCAGAGACCTGAAGAACAACCAAGGAGAAGAGCTGAAATGGACGCAAAGTACAACCACATCGTTGACCATCCCTTCGTCCGGTTAACCCTGCAATGCGCCGGATTCCTGGCGTGGGTCACGCTGGTATACGGCCTGATGAGCGCGGCTCTCTTGTGACATGCAGACGCTGGCTTGCGATAAATATCGTTTGCGCCCAGCCAGGGGTCGCCGATCGCCGATCCCGCCGTCGTCGCTTCATGCGACGACTTTTTTTGTCTCATTTTGGCGCGTCCGCGATTCACCGGAATTTCATTCCCTTTTAACGCTCCTTTAACAAGCTAAAGCTACAAACAGGGGGAGCACTGCACAGAAGCCCTGCAAGTTTGAGGAGGAAATAGTGATCCGACGCACCGCAACCCTGCTGGTCCTCATGTTGGCGATGGGGACAGCGTTCGCGCAGACGCAGCTGAATGCCGCGGGCGCCACGTTCCCGTATCCCATGTACTCGAAGTGGTTCAGCGAGTACCACAAACAACATCCCGAAGTGCAGATCAACTACCAGTCGATCGGCTCCGGCGGCGGCATCCGGCAAGTGCTGGCGGGCACGGTGGATTTCGGCGCCAGTGACGGCCCCATGACCGACGAACAGCTCTCGCAGGCGAAGACGAGGATCCTCCACATCCCCACGGTACTGGGCGCGGTCGTGCCGGCATACAACGTGCCGGGAGTGAAGCAGGAACTCAAGTTCACGCCCGACATACTGGCGAACATCTTCCTGGGCAGGATCAGCAACTGGAACGACGCGGCCCTCGCGAAAGTGAATCCCGGGATCAATTTCCCCAACCAGCCGATCATCGTGGTGCATCGGTCCGACGGCAGCGGCACGACCTACATCTTCACCGACTACCTCTCCAAGGTCAGCAACGACTGGAAGGCCACGGTCGGCAAAGGCACTTCGGTGCGCTGGCCGGTCGGTTTGGGTGGCAAAGGCAACGAAGGCGTGGCCGGAATGGTGCGCCAGATGGACGGCTCGATCGGATACGTGGAACTGATCTACGCCCTGCAGAACAACATCTCCTACGGCAGCGTAAAGAACGCGGCCGGCGAATTCATGAGGGCTTCGCTGGACTCGACCACCGCCGCCGCGGCCTCGGTAAAGAACATGCCGGCGGACTTCCGCGTCTCCATCACCAATCCGCCCGGGAAGGGCGTGTATCCCATCGCCAGCTTCACCTGGCTGCTCGTGCCTACCCAATTCAAGGACGCGGGCCGGGGGAAGATCATGAAGGATTTCCTCGCCTGGATGCTCGATCACGGCCAGTCCATGACCCAGGCCCTGTCGTATGCACCACTGCCGAAAGCAGTCGCGGACAAAGTGCGGACAACCATCCCGCAGATCCGATAGCGCAGCACTGACTACTACAGACTACTGACGAGAGAGGCCGATACATGAAGCGGTTCTGGAGTGGAATCCTTATCCTCGCCCTGAGCGGGGTCATGAGCGCACAAACAGCAGCGACCCAACCCTCGACCAAGACGACCGCGAAGCGGACACAGCGGAAAGTCACGGCGACGACGGCCGACGACATCAAGGCGATTCGTGACATGGTGCAGCAGCAGCAGCAGCAGATCCAGCAGCTGCAGCAGCAGGTGCAGCAGCGCGACGCCGCGGTACAGCAGCTGCAGCAGCAGGTGCAGCAGACGCAATCCGCCGCCACCACCGCACAGCAGCAGGCCGGTGAGGCGGAGAGCAGTTCCACCTCCCAAAAGGCGGCGGTCGACAAGCTGCAAGCCGACATGGCCGACGTCCACACCACGCTGACCAACACCGCCATCAGCACCCAGGATGACCAGAAACGCGTCGCCGGCATCGAAGGGGTGATGAACCGCTTCCGCTGGTCGGGTGACGTGCGCGTCCGCTACGAGAACTTCTTCTTCGACTACACCGGATGCGTCCGGCCGAACTGCGAGCCCCGCCACCGCGCCCGCATTCGCGCCCGCTTCGGGCTTGAAGGCAAGGTCTCGGAAGACTTTACCGGCGGCATCTACCTGGCCACCGGATTGAATGAGGCCGGCGTCGCCGACCTGACCGATCCGGTCTCCACCAACAACACGCTGACCTCGTTTTTCGAAAGAAAGACCATCGGCCTCGACCGCGCGTGGATCACCTACCAGCCGCTGAACCACAAGTGGATCCAGCTTACCGGCGGCAAGTTTGCTTACACCTGGATCCGTACCCCGCTCACCTTCGACAACGACTTGAATCCGGAAGGGTTCACGGAAAAATTCTCCTGGGACTTCAGCAACTCCGTGTTCAAGAGCTTCACCTGGACAAACTTCCAGCTGTTTTTCCGTGAGAACAACAGCGGAGCGGCGCCACGCGTAGATTCCTATGCCACCGGCGGCCAGGTGAGCACCAAGATGCAGATCGGCAGCCACTGGACCATGACGCCTTCGTACAGCCTGTTGCGCTGGGACAACGCGAGTCCCATCGCGGCGGCACGCACCGCAGCCACGCTCGGCGGCAACGCCCAGACCAACTGCACCAACGCGGCACGGACGGCCTTCTGCTCCGGGTTCTTCTACAGCGACTTCATCGTGGACAACAACATCACCACGCCGTGGAAGCGGTTCCCGTGGCGTGTCCTGGGCGAGTTCGAGCAGAACCTGGCGGCCAATAACACGAGGTTCACCGCCCCCGGTCCGCTCATCTTTAATCCGCAGGACAAGGCCTTCTGGGTCGAGACCTCCCTCGGCCAGGCCAGGAACAAAAACGACCTGTTGTTCGGCTACAGCTTCGCCCGCGTCGAGCAGGATGCAGTCATCGCACTGTTCAATGAGAGCGACATGCGAGCGGGGACTAACGTGCTTCAGCACCGTGTTTACTTCAGCTGGCTGCCGGCGGCCAATACGACCATCTCGTGGACGTGGTGGCTGGGGCGCACGCTCAACCGCAACCTGTTCAACGCTGCCTTGCCGGGAGGACTGGGTGCCGGGGTGGAAGATCCCACCCTCCGGCGTATGCAGCTGGACGTGATCTACAAGTTCTAGCCGGGTTGTGAATGCAACACGCGGCGCCGGTCCCCTCCGGAAGCACACTCAACCAGGTGTGCGAGGTCAGGCCGGCGCCGCTTTAACATTCCTTTAACAATCAAGTGGTAGCGTGAGTGTTTCGGTCTCCTCGCATGAACTCTTCGCCGCTCTCCTCGCGCCCCGCATTCCTCGGCCAGCCGCCTCCAGCGGTAGGGCCTAGGCCGGATGGCCGGCCGCGGGCGAGCGTCACGGAAATGAGCCTGCGTCCCAAGGTGCAGCTCAAGGCTCCCAACCCGCTGACCGATCAAGCCTTCCGCCTCCTCATCTTCACCTGTGCGATGTCGGTGCTGCTGATCGTCGGCCTGATCGTGAGCGAGCTGATCCAACACTCCCAGCTCTCCATCCATGCCTTCGGCTGGGGGTTTTTTACCGCCCAATCCTGGGATCCGGTCGCGGGTCAGTTTGGCGCGTTGCCGTTCATCTACGGTACCGTCGTCTCATCGTTCCTCGCGCTCTTCCTGGCCTTGCCGCTGGGTGTGGGCGTGGCCGTGTTCACCACCGAGATGTGTCCCAAGCTCCTGCGCGGGCCCATCTCGTTCATGGTCGAGCTGCTGGCCGCGATCCCCAGCGTGATCTACGGACTGTGGGGCTTGTTCGTGCTGGCGCCGCTGCTGCGCTCTGTGGTGCAGCCGTGGCTGGCCAAGTACATGGGTTGGACAGGACTGTTCGAAGGTCCGCCGTATGGCATCGGGATGCTGGCAGCGGGGATCATCCTGGCGATCATGGTCGTGCCCGTGATCGCCTCCATCACGCGGGAGGTTGTGGTGGCGGTCCCACAGCACCAGCGCGAGGCAGTGCTGGCGCTCGGCGCCACGCGCTGGGAGATGATCCGCATGGGCGTGTTGCGCAACGCGCGCGCCGGCATCTTCGGCGCGGTTATCCTCGGGCTGGGTCGCGCCTTGGGCGAGACCATCGCCGTCACCATGCTCATCGGCAACCGCCCTGAGATCGCGAAATCGCTGTTCGCTCCCGGCTACACGCTGGCCAGCGTGATCGCCAACGAGTTCAGCGAAGCCAGCGACAACCTTTTCCTGAGCGCCCTGGTCGAGATCGGCCTGGCGCTCTTTATCGTGACTCTGATCGTGAACGGCCTGGCACGGCTCCTGGTGTGGCAGATCACCAAGGGAATGCCGGCCTCGGCGCACGGACAATAAACCCATGGCGATCGCAAACAAGAGAAGGTTGAGCCTGCGGCGGCAACTGACGGACTGGGCGGCCACGCTGGCTGCTGGGACGGCGGCCCTCCTGGTGCTCGCGCCCCTGGTCGCGGTCTTCGGATATCTGGTCTACCGCGGCATCGGCGCGCTCGATCTCGCCTTCCTCACGAACACGCCGAAGCCGGTGGGTGAGAACGGCGGCGGAATGGCGAACGCCATCGTGGGCTCCGGCCTCATCCTCGCCATCGGCAGCGCGATCGGGGTCCCGCTGGGGATCGCGACCGGCGTATATCTTTCCGAGTATGGCAAGCACCGCTTCGGCGACGTCGTGCGTTTTACTTCCGACCTGCTGAACGGCGTGCCGTCCATCGTGATCGGCATCGTGGTGTACTCGCTCATCGTGCTGCAGCAGAAGCACTTCTCCGCGTTCTCCGGCGGCGTGGCCCTGGGCATCATGATGATCCCCACCATCGCCCGCTCGACCGAGGAGATGCTGCTGATGGTGCCGCAGAACGTGCGCGAGGCGGCGCTCGCCTTGGGCGTGCCGCAATGGCGCACCACGCTCTCCATCACCCTGCGCACCGCGACCTCGGGCATCATCACCGGCGTGATGCTCGCCTTCGCGCGCGTGGCCGGCGAGACCGCGCCGCTGCTCTTCACCGCCTTCGGCAACCAGTTCTGGAACCTGAAGCCGAACCAGCCCACGGCTGCGCTCCCCCTGCAGATCTTCGTCTACGCCAACTCGCCTTACGATGAATGGCATCGCCAGGCGTGGGCGGGCGCGCTGGTGCTCATCGTCCTCATCGTCGGAACCGTTTCCGTGGTGCGCCTGATCGCGCGCCGTGGCACCCTGCAAGGAGCGAACTGATGGGCGTTGGCATCCAGGTCGAACGCCTGAACGCCTGGTTCGGTACTACCCAGGCGCTCTACGACATCAACATGGACATCCTGGCGAACCACGCCACCGCCATCATCGGGCCTTCGGGCTGCGGCAAGTCCACCTTCATCCGCTGTCTGAACCGGATGCATGAGACGAACCCGGCGGCCCGGGTCGATGGCAACGTCCGCATCGGCGACCTCAGCGTATACAACGGCACTCCGGCAGTCGAGGTGCGCCGGCGTATGGGCATGGTCTTCCAAAAGCCGAATCCGTTCCCCACCATGTCCATCTACGACAACGTTGCCTCGGGATTGAAGCTGAATGGTTTCCGCAACCGGCGTGAGCTGGATGAGATCGTGGAGCAGTCACTTCAACTCGCCGCCCTGTGGGATGAGGTCAAAGACGACCTGAAGAAGAAGTCTGGGGCCAGCCTCTCCGGCGGCCAGCAGCAGCGGCTGTGCATCGCGCGCGCTCTCGCCGTGCAGCCCGAGGTCATGCTGATGGACGAGCCCGCCTCCGCGCTCGACCCCATCTCCACCTCCAAGATCGAAGACCTGATCTTCCAGTTGAAAGAGCGTTACACCATCGTGATCGTCACCCACAACATGCAGCAAGCGGCCCGCGTGGCGGAGTTCACCGGGTTCTTCCTCATGGGCAGACTGATCGAGTTCGACAAGACGGAGAAGATCTTCACCACGCCCAACGACAAGCGGACGGAAGACTACATCACAGGCAGGTTTGGATGACACGCACACGTTTTCATCAGGGGTTGGAAGAGCTGCGCACCAAGTTGCTCACCATGGGCGGCATGGCGGAGCAAGCCATCGAACGCGCCACCGACGCCTATCACCAGCGCGACGGCAAGCTGTGCCAGGCGGTGTTCGATGGCGAGCGCCTGATCAACACCATCGAGCGCGAGATCGACGAGCAAGCCCTCGATCTGCTGGCGATGCAGCAGCCCATGGCGGTGGACCTGCGCTTCATCACCGCCGTGATGAAGATCAATGCCGACCTGGAGCGCGTGGGCGACCAGGCGGTGAACATCGCCGAGCGGGCGCTGGCGACCATGAAGCAGCCAGACGTCGAACTCCCGGTGGATATCCCGCGCATGGCCGCGACGGTCGCGGGAATGGTGCGGCGGGCGCTGGAATCATTCCTCGACGGCAAGGCGGAGTTGGCCGAAGCGGTGCTCAAGATGGATGACATCGTCGATCGCATGAATAAGGAGAACTTCGTCCTGCTGGCCGAGCGCATGCATAAGGACCCCTCGGTCATCCTGCCCGCGTTGAACGCGCTGCTGGTCTCGCGGAACCTGGAACGGGTGGCTGACCATGCCACGAACATCGCCGAGGACGTGATCTTCTGGATCAAGGGAGCCGACGTGCGGCACTCGCCCGACGAGGCACATGGCGGCGACGCGGACACCCTGCCGACCACGCGGAACTAGCTCTGCCCTCGGGCCACCTGCGGAAATCTGTCCCCAGAGGGCTGCGGCTGCTATCCGATCGGAAGCTGCTGCATCTAATCGTTAGGTATAATCAGACGCACTTCTCGCGAAGTGCATCCCGTCGGAAAAGAAGTGTCCATGCCAAAAACGATCAAAGCTGCGCTGCTCGGCCTCTCGGCTCTGTTAGTCATATTCGTCATCGGTGGCGGCCTGGGAGTTCGGGCCGCCAACAACGAAGGTGCGTACCGCCAACTCGGCGTCTACAGCGAAGTGCTCTCGCGCGTGCGCACTGAGTACGTGGAAGAGCCGAACGTGTCGCAAGTCACCGACGGCGCGCTGCACGGCCTGCTCGAGGCGCTGGACGCCAATTCCAGCTACTTGAATCCCACCGAATACAAGCAGTTCAAAGACCATAAGTCTGATGGCAAGGCAGCCATCGGAGCGGCCATCTCCAAGCGTTTCGGTTACGGAGCGGTGATCTCGGTGCTGCCCAACGGTCCCGCGGCGAAGGCGGGCGTGGAGTCCGGAGACATCATCGAGGCCGTCGACGGCCGCAGCACGCGCGAGATGTCGTTGGCCGAGCTGCGCTCGCTGTTGAACGGACAGCAAGGCTCGAACGTGGCGCTTACCCTCGTGCGCGCGCGTAAGGCCGAGCCGGTAAAGGTCACCGTGACGCGGGACGCGGTCGTCATCCCCCCGATAAGCGACAAGATGCTGGAAGACGGCATCGGCTATATCAAGGCTGACTCGCTGATGAAAGGCAAGGCGCAGGAGATCGCGCAGGACATCAAGCGGTTGCAGCACTCGGGAGCGAAGAAACTGATCCTCGACCTGCGGAACTCGGCGGAAGGGGAAGAGCAGGAGGGCGTCGCGGTCGCAAACCTGTTCCTGAACCACGGCACCATCGGCTACGTGCAGGGCCAGAAGTATCCCAAGGAAACGTTCACCGCAGACGCGTCCAAAGCGGTGACCACGCTGCCCCTGGTCGTACTGGTGAATCGCGGCACCGCGGGTCCGGCGGAGATCGTGGCGTCCGCCATCCTGGATAATGCGCGCGGCGACGTGGTCGGCGACAAGACCTTCGGCGTGGGATCGATCCAGAAGGTGATCGAGATCCCCGATGGCTCGGCGCTTATCCTGAGCGTGGCCAAGTACTACACGCCGGCCGGCAAGGCGATCCAGGATTCGGCGGTCACGCCCAACATCCTGATAGCCGACAAGGACGACGACGCTGCCCTGCCCGATGACGAAGACAGCACGCCCCAGCAGCAAGCTCCCAAGGGTCCACAAGAGGACGAACAACTGCGCCGGGCGGTGGAAGTGTTGAAGCAGCAAAAAGCCTAGAGACCCCACCTACCACGTACCAAGCATGCGCCGGCTAAGGCCGGCGCTTTCCTTTTTCACCGTCTTTGCGACCGATTCCTGGTGCCTGGGACTTGGG
>JALYLW010000150.1 GCA_030774055.1 Acidobacteriota bacterium | reverse complement strand
CCTTTCGGCCTGCCGGATCCAAAGAAATCTAAGCTCTTACTTCAATTTTGCCAGGCGCGCGCTGAGCCGGCTCTTGTAGCGGCCGGCGGTGTTGCGATGGATGGTCCCCTTCTGGATGGCCTTATCGATGGCCGAGACGGTGGCGCCAAACGCTTCTTGGGCGGCCTTCTTGTCGCCGGCATCGAGGGCGGTGCGGAACTTGCGCATCGCGCCGCGGAAGCGCGAGGTGTTCGACTGGTTGATGCCGGTGCGCTTCGTGGTCTGACGGGCGCGTTTCAGCGCCGAAAAATGGTTTGCCATGGCGGTTCGCTGGTCCTTACGGAAAAGGGATTTCTACCGGAGCAGAATGTAGTATTTTACGGCATCCACCGCACTGGGTCAAACGAAGCCTCACCCCTAAATGGACACCCTCGAGCGCATCAAGGTCCTCATCAACTCCTCCACCCCGATCATCCTGATGGAAACGGTGGAGGAGGAGCGCGCGCTGGCGCTGGTCCGCCAAGCCGCCGCTGAGCTGAACCTGCCGTTATTCGAGTGGAGCATCGCGGACGGCCTCACGCGGTCTGCGAGCGGGGGCAGCCCGTCAGCGCCTGCGCAGAGTAAGACGACGGGCGTTGGGACGGGCGGGGGGACGAACGCGCTTGCCAAGAGGATCGCCGCCGCCAAGCAGGCGATGTACCAGGCGGGCGTGCCGCAGATCGACTTCGGACAGGCCGACACGCAAGCTTCGGCTCAGTCCGGCCCGATACTGAACACGAAAGACGCGGCTGGGGTGCTGGCACACATCGGCACCATGACCATCGACGCCGTGTTTGTGCTGAAAGACTTCCACCGCCAGATGGACGACGCGACCATCGTCCGGCTGCTGCGCGAGGTGGCCCATGACTTTGCGCGCCAGCGCCGGGCGATGATCTTGACTGGGCCGTCGTTCAAGCTGCCCGCGGAGCTGGAAAAGCAGGTCGAGTACGTGGACCTCGGGCTGCCCGACCGCACGCGGTTGCGCGGCATCGTGGGTGAGACATTGCAACGGCTGGCGCTCAAGCGCACGGTCAAATCCACCATCGACGAAGCCGGCATGGAAGCGCTCTGCACCAACCTCACCGGCCTCACCGAGGACGAAGCCGAGCGCGCGGTCACGCAAGCCGTTGTCGGGCGCAACGCATTTTGTCCCGAGGTGGTGACCGATGTTCTCGAGTCGAAGAAAGACATGCTGCGGCGCAGCGGCATGCTCGAGTTCGTGGACGCCGTCGCCGACATGTCGCAGGTCGGCGGTCTCGAGAACCTGAAGAAGTGGATCGCCAAGCGGCGAGCCGCTTTCGAACCGGGCGCGAAAGAATTCGGGCTCGAGCCACCGCGCGGCGTGCGTGGCGGCTGCCGCTGGTGAAGCTCGATACTTCAGCCATCTTCGATAAGTACATCGGCGAGACGGAGAAGCGCGTGCGCAAACTCTTCGCCGTCGCCGAGCAGCTTGCGCCGGTGGTGCTGTGGATCGACGAGCTGGAAAAAGTCTTTGCCGGCTCGGGACCGGACTCCGCCTCCGCCGACGCCGGCGTCTCCGCGCGCCTCTTGGGCGAGTTCCTCTCCTGGATGCAGGACCGCAAGGCCCCGGTGTTCGTGGCGGCCACTTCGAACAACGTGCTGGTGCTGCCGCCGGAGCTGATCCGCAAAGGGCGCTTCGACGAGATCTTCTTTGTCGACTTGCCTAACGCCGCCGAGCGGCGCGCCATCTTGACGCTGCATCTGGCCAAGCGGAAGCGCGATCCCAGGCAGTTCGACCTCGACGCGCTCGTCGCCGCAGCCGAAGGCTACTCCGGCGCCGAGATCGAGGCGGCGGTGCAGGCTTCGCTCTATGCCTCCTTCACCGACAAGAAGCCGCTGACGACCGAGACGGTGGCGGAAGCTATCCGCGACAGCGTGCCGCTCTCGGTCACGCGCGCGGAGGATATTGCGCGCTTGCGTGCGTGGGCGCGCGACCGCGCGGTGGCGGCATCGCTAGCCGACTCGGCGGCAGCAAAGCAGTAGCGCCGCCGTCCCGGCGGCAGTAGCGGTAGCGTCCCGCTACCGCTGGCGAGGGCAGGAT
>JALYLW010000149.1 GCA_030774055.1 Acidobacteriota bacterium | reverse complement strand
GCGCGCGAATCAGCTCTGCGACCTTGCGCAGCACGCGCTGCCGTTCGTATGCCGGCAGCTTGCGCGTGACCTCAAAGGCGCGGACCGCGGCGGCGATACCTGCCTCGGCATCCGCGCGCGTCGCTTGCGCCACCGTATCGATGACCGACTGGTCGTAGGGCGAGCGCACCTCGGCCGGCTTGCGGTCGGAGATCCATTTGCCGTCGAGCAAAAAGCCTCGCGTCTCGTGTCCCATGGCCCTAAGTTGTAGTGCTTTGAAGTGGGCGGAAGCAAATGCACGGTGGGGTGCGGGTGAGCGCTCGCCGCGGCGGACGAGGCGACCGCGTTGCGGCGACCCTGGGCGCGAGCCCGCCTTCCGATGTGTGCAGTGCTTAGTTGCTCGCCCGCATTCCCGCCACCTGCTCTTCCATGCCGAGCACGTGGACGAGGAATCCGAAGCGGTCGGCATTCTCCTCGATGATCTTCGTGGTCGGCCTGCCGCCGCCGTGACCGGCGCGCGTCTCGATGCGGATCAGGATCGGCGCCAGTCCACCCTGCGCCGCCTGCAGCGTGGCCGCGTACTTGAAGCTGTGTCCGGGAACGACGCGGTCATCGTGATCGGCGGTGGTGATGAAGGTGGGCGGATACGCCACGCCCGGCTTGATGTTATGCAGCGGCGAGTACTTGCGGATGTACGCGAACGCCTCCGGCTCATCCGGCGAGCCGTAGTCCGATACCCATCCCCAGCCGATGGTGAACTTGTGGAAGCGCAGCATGTCCATCACGCCCACCGCGGGCATCGCCGCGCCAAAGAGCTCGGGACGCTGCGTCTCGGCCGCGCCCACCAGCAATCCGCCGTTCGAACCGCCGTAGATGGCGAGCTTGGGCGTGGAAGTGTAGTGGTTGGCGATGAGCCACTCGGCTGCGGCGATGAAGTCGTCGAACACGTTCTGCTTGTTCGCCTTCATGCCGCCCTCATGCCACGCCTTGCCATATTCGCCGCCCCCGCGCAGGTTGGGCACCGCGTAGACCCCGCCCATCTCCATCCACACCAGGTTCGCCACCGAGAACGTGGGCGTCAGCGAGATGTTGAAACCGCCGTAGCCGTAAAGCAGCGTGGGATTCTGGCCGTCGAGCTTCGTCCCTTTTTTTGCGCTGATGAACATCGGCACCTTGGTACCGTCCTTCGAGGGGTAGAAGATCTGCTTGGTCTCGTAGGCGTTGGAGTCGAAGGCCACCTTCGGCTGGCGGAAGACCTCGCTCTTCAGCGTGGCCATGTCCAGCCGATAAATGCTCAGCGGCGTGGTGTAGCTGGTGTAGGAGAAGAAGGTTTCTTTATCGCCCCGCTTTCCTGGAAACCCGGCGGCGGTGCCGATGCTGGGAAGCTGGATCTCGCGCTCGAGTTTTCCCTTCACGTCGAACACCTTCACCACGGTGTGCGCGTCGTGCAAGTAGTTGGCGACGAACTTGTTGTTGATGACGTTGATGTCTACGAGCGTGTCGCCGCCCTCGGCGATCACCGTCTTCCAGTTCTTGCCGCCGGGGTTGCGCGTGTCCACCGCGATCACGCGATAGCGCGGCGCAGCGGAGTCGGTGCGGAACCAGAAGATGGGGCCGTCGTTATCGATGAACTCGTACCTGGCGTCGAAATCGTCGAGCAGTGGAGCCACCTTCGCGGTCTTGTCGTTCAAGTCCTTGTAGTAGACGCGGTTCTTCGGCTCGGTGCCCTGATATACGCCGACGACGAGATAGCGCCCGTCGTCGGTCACCTCGCCATCGAAGCCCCACTCCTTCTGGTCCCGGCGCTCGTAGACGAGCGCATCGTCTTTCTGTTCCGTGCCCATTTTGTGGAAGTAGAGTTTTTGGAAATAGTTAGCGCCGGTGAGCGCGGTCGCACCTTTGGGCTCGTCGTACCCGCTGTAGAAGAAGCCGGAGCCGTCCTTCGTCCACGACGCCCCCGAGAACTTCGACCACTGCACGTGGTCGGGCAGGTCTTTGCCGCTCGCGACCTCCTTCACCTTCCACTCCACCCAGTCGGAGCCGGCGGTCTGCACCCCGTAGACCATCAGCTTGCCATCGTCGGAGATGGCGTATTGCGAGAGCGCGACCGTGCCGTCGCTCGACATCTTGTTGGGATCGAGCAGCAGCGTCGGATCGCCGGTCAGCGACTGCTGCGTGTAGATCACGTTCTGGTTCTGCAAGCCGTTGTTCTTGGAATAGAAATAACGTCCGCCCTCGAGGCGCGGCACGGTGTAGCGCTCGTAGTCCCACAACTTGGTCATGCGCGCTTTGATCTTGGCGCGTACCGGGATCTGTTCCAGGTATCCGAACGTGACTTTGTTCTCGGCCTCCACCCACGCCTTGGTCGCGGCGGAGTTGGTGTCTTCCAGCCACTCATAGGGGTCGGCGACTTTGGTGCCGTGATACTCGTTGACCACGTCCGTCTTCTTCGCCTCCGGATAAGCGAGCTTGCCAACGGGATTTCCGCCCGGGTTTCCGCTCAACGCTACCGGCTGCGGCTGTTGCGCCAGCAAGGTTCCCAGCGGCAGCACGAGACTGAGAGCGGTGATAAAGATGAACCACGGGAATGTCGTGCGGAGCGCTTTCGGACGATGCGTCATCGATGGACCTCGATCGAGAGTGAGAGTGGGACGTCCCGGGCCGGACAGACCTGCTGAACGGGCGCAGAGCAGTATTCTCCCTGTATTGGACGAGCGAGTCAAAAAATGGCTAGCGGTCAGCCAACGGCGCAGCGCCCCGTCGTCATTTCATCATTGGCAACTGACCTGAAGTGGGATGCGATAGACGTCGCGGTTCTGCCAGCCCATGTGCCCGTCCGGGGTGAAAGCCGGACGCACGCAATACAAGTAAGGAGAAGCACCGCTGTACTCGAAGTTGCGGCCTTCGCTCTTCGGGTCGAGATGTGCGCTGATCGCCGCCGGTTTTTTCTTTCCCTGGCGCAGGAAACCGTCGACAATCGCTCCCGCATGTTGATCTTGCTATGGACGCTGTCGGCGGCAGTGGCTGCTTCGGTGCTGCTGTGGATCCTCCTGCGGCCGCGGCGAACCGCGCCGGTAGCTGACCAGCGCGCCGCCGAGCGCATCCCGCTCACCCTGCCGGTGCGGATGCGCATCGGCGATCATGTATTCGAAGCCAACGCTTCCGACCTCAGCCGCGGCGGCATGTGTTTGAGCGCCGCCATCGCCGGCTCTGCGGGACAGCCCGTGGAACTCGAATTCGCCCTCCCCGGCCAGCCCACCATGCTTGTCTATGGCGTCGTCCGCTGGAAAAAACCGGAGAGCATCGGCATCCTCTTCGATCCCCGTGACAAGAATCGCGGCGTGCTGCTGGAATGGGTCACGGCGCAGGAAAAAGGCGCCCCGGCGAGCGTTTCGCGGTGAGTGCTGGCGTGCCACCGCTCAAGTCTTTTCGCCTGCCGGACTTCCTTTATGGCACGGCATGGAAAGAAGAGCGCACCGCGGCACTCACCGGACTGGCGCTTCGAACCGGATTTCGCGGCATCGACACTGCCAATCAGCGGCGCCATTACGTGGAAGCCGGCGTCGGTGAGGCGTTGGCGAAGGCTTATCGCGAGGGCGTGGTGACCCGCTCCGAACTTTTTCTGCAGACCAAGTTCACCTGCCAGGCCGGGCAGGACCATCGCCTTCCCTACGACTCCGCTGCGCCGCTCCCGCTCCAGGTCGCACAGTCGATGGCAAGTTCGCTCGCGCATCTTGGGACTGACTACGTGGACAGCTATGTTTTGCACGGTCCTTCGTCGTGGCCCGACTGGTCCCCCGCCGACGCCGCGGTGTGGGAGGCGATGGTGCAGCAGCGCGCAGCCGGCCACACGCGCCGCCTCGGCGTGAGCAACATCTCGCTGCGCCAACTCGAACAGCTGATCGCGCGCCACCCCGAAGCTCCCGCGTTCGTGCAGAACCGATGCTTCGCGCGACTGGGATGGGACCGTGAGGTGCGCCACCTTTGTGAGAATAAAGGCATCGTGTACCAGGGCTTCTCGTTGCTCACCGCGAATCCCGAGGTGCTTGGGCATCCGCTCGTCACCGGCCTCGCCACCCGCGCCGGCGCCACGCCCGCGCAGATCGTCTTTGCGTTTGCGCACGCCATCGGCATCCTGCCCTTGACCGGCACCACCAACGACCTCCACATGCGCGAGGATCTCGCCAGCCGCGAGCTCACGCTCCCGCCCCAGGCCGTCAACGCCATCGAAGCCCTGGCCGGATAGCGATAGTTTCTGTTTCCGCGCAAAAAGTGAGCAATTCCGCTCATTCTTGCCACTGCCCCTCCCGCTAGGATTGGGGCATGGGAAGACGCAGACCCAAAAAGCACAAGCGCCGCCCGCGCAAGGGGAAAGTATTCGTTACTCCCGCGCCCGGCAAGCCTGGCGACCTGCCCGTAGCAGCCTGACGCGCCCGCTGCACCGGCGGAATACTCTTTGCCGGCAAACTAACCTATATATTAAGGAGAAGCCCGTGAGCAAAGCGGTGGAGAGCAAGCCGGTGGAGAGCAAACTGTCAGAGAGCCCCGCTCCCGAGCCCGTGATCGAACAGTCTGCGGTGGAAGCCGCTGCAATGCACACCGAAACCACGCCCGCTGCGGTGAAGCCGGCTGAAGTCACGCTGGTGGATGTACCGCCGGCGGCCCAGCCGGCAGGAACAAAGCCCACCGGCGTAAAGCCGGATGCAAAGCCAAAGCAGGCTGCCCCGCAAGCGACCGCCGCGCCCCCGCCGTCCACCGCAAATGCGGTCGCACCACCGCCCGCGCCCCGGCCGGTTGCAAAGCCTCAGCCGCCGCGACCGATACTGGACAAGTACGCCGAAGCCAAGCGGCAGAAGAAGATCGCCAAGCGCATACGCCACCGCGTCACGTTGAGAAGATCGAATACCAGCGGCTGAGGCCAGAGTCAGTTCATCAACGCACTCTTATACGCCGGATGTGCTGGTCGCTGGGGGTGCTAGTCGCTGGGGTGCTAGTCGCTGGGGTGCTAGTCGAACGACGTGCCGAACGCGGAGCGCGGTTCCGAACCGGCCGCTCCAGACGCTCCATCCGCTCCATCCGCTCCATCCGTTCCATCCGTTCCATGGTCGATGCCAGACGCCGGGCTGAGGGAGAGCGCCGCGGCGGGCCGGACCCTCTCCGCCAGCCTTCCGAGGACGGCCCTCATGTCTGCCACTCCGTGGAATCCCTTGCTGGCCACGACGTTCTCGGTAGCAGTGTCCTCGGCAGCGATCTCCTCCACCGCGACCTCCACCACCGCGGCGCTCGCGCTGTCGCTTTTCTCGGCGCGGTTTTTCTTGCGACCATCCGCCTCATCGCGCCGCGGCGGGATGGCGAGCAGGCCGGCGATCACCGCCCGGAAGCGGGGCGTGGTGAAGCTGCCCTTGGCGAACACCGCGTCCGCGATCACGCCCGGCAGCGACGTTTCGCCGTCCACCTCGCCACTCACCGCGATCACCGGGATCTCCGGGAAGCGCGCGCGCATGATGCGGAGCAGCTCGAAGCCCGTCATGTGCGGCATCCGCAGATCGCTGATCACCAGGTCAGGAGCAGAGGCCTCGATCTGGCGAAGCGCGTCGAGGCCATCTTCGGCGGTGACCACGTCGTAGCCCTCCGCCCCTAGCAGCGCGATGGCGAGCTCCCGTATCGCCGCGTCATCGTCTACTACCAGCAGCCGCGGGCTCCGACGACTGCCGGCGCGTTCCGCCGCCAGATGCAGACCCGCGGAAGCGCTGTTGCGTCCAGCGATTTCGACGGAACTCGGGATCGAGACGGCATGGTCTGCCATATATTCACTGCTCTCTTTAGGTTACTGGTTGGTTTTCGTAGGCTGGGAGCCGCTACGGAACTCGACCCGGTTACTGGTTAGCTTTCGTAGGCTGAAAGTCGCTACCGGAACTGCATGTGGAGCGCACCCGGTGCGCGTGGCCCTCTAGGACCAAGCGCACCGGACGCGTTCGGTTGCTGTTACAGTCTCCGCGAAAGTCTCTCTTATCGCATCGACTGCAGGTTGAGGATGGTTCCCAAGATGTTGCCGAGGATGTTCCCGCGCCCGTTGGAGTAGCTGCCATACTGCGTGCGGCTGTTGTAGCCATCGTCATAGCCGCGCTGGAAGCCTTCGCGGAAGTAATAGTTGTAGCTATCCTGATCGCTGTAGCGACCGTCGTAGCCGTAGTTGGCGTCCTGGTAGCCGTATGAGTCCTGATAGCGCGTCGACCAGCGATCCTGCCGCGCTGCCTGTCCCGCCTGGAAGCCCTGGTTGTAGCCGTTGTTGACCGCCTGGCGCAGCGTGTCCGCGCCGTATTGATTGACCTCGTACCAGTTCCCGCCGCGATCGTAACGATAGCTCGGAGCGGTGTAGTAGTAAGGGTCGTTGTTGTAGTTGTAGTTGTTGTAGCCCTGCATCGCTAACTGCTGTTGCCGCAGCTGCGCGATGTAGGCCTGCTGGTAGCGATAACTCGCCATGCGCCGGTCTTGCTGGAGCTGGACCGAGTAACGCTGCGCCAGGGTGTAGTCCTGGTTCAGGCGCTGCCGATAGACCACCACGCGCTGCTGCTGCTGAGTGATCAGCTGCCGTTGGCGCTCCTGGGGCAGGCGAGCCTGCTGTCCCGGAGGCACGCTGCCACCGTTCCAGCCCGTCTTCTTGCCTTTATCCCAGCCCGGAGGACGGTTCTGCTGCTGTGCCTGCACCGGTACCTGCTGCTGGACCTGGCGCGAACGCCGATCCTGCTGCTGGACCTGGCGCTGCTGTTGCTGCTGCGCGCGTTGATTCTCTTGCTGCTGCGCTCGCTGCTGTCCCTGCCGCTGTTGCTGCTGCTGCTGCTGCTGCGCGCGCCGATCCTCTTGCTGCTGCGCCCGCTGCTGTCCCTGCCGCTGTTCCTGGTTATCGCGCGGTTGAGCCTGCTGCTGCGCCCGCGCTGGCCGTTGCTCACGCTGCGCTTGCGGCGCAGCCTTTTCTTGCTTGGCTTGGCCGGCCGGCTGGCCTTTCCCTTGGGCCTGCTTCCCCTGCTTGCCTTCTTTGTCGTCCTGCTTACCCTTGCCGGAGTTGCCTTGCGCTGGATAGGCAAATGCGCTGCCCGCCAGACCAAGGAACAGAAGTGCGGTAGTGATCGATCGAACTGGTTTCATAAACGTGCGCTCCTTTAAGCGCTTGAGCCTGCGTGCAGCGAATCTGTCCAGAGCATGTGTGACCTGCCAGTCTTTTCCCGGCTGCGGCCAAGTGGTGCTAAAACCCTCCCCCGGCACTCTCGACCGGTCAGGCGGCGTGGCACTGGCAGGTGCAGCCCGGCACGCTGCAATCGGCGTGGCGCGACTCGCTCGTGACCGAGCAGAAAGACGAGATCACCGCCGGCCATGCGCCCAACGCGTGTCCGCGAAAAGCGCTCTCCGTCTGGTCAGGCGCTATGTCCCCGCCGTGCTTGGTGACTGCCATGGAGTCAGATTAGCAAGGGGCGAGCATCCGTTCTGAGCAAGACTGCTCACGGGCCCTGAAAGCAGCTGGAAAGAAGGAGAGCAGCAGAGAGGGGAGCCAGAGAGACCGGCGGCGCCGGCGGCTACTGCCGCGGCTTTCCGTGGACGCTGCCGGAGGCGTTCCTCGCTACCGCCTCGCCCGGCACTTTTCCCGGTGCCGCGCCACTCGCCAGCGGCGAAGCACCGTTCCACTGGTAGTCCTTGTACTCGATGGTGAAATCGGCGCTTCCCCCGAGCCGGACCTTCGAAACGCTGTGATTGCGCGCCGGCAGCCAGAACTCGCTGACCTTGCCGTACACCTGCTCGATCTGCGTGCTGCGGATCCAGAAGGACGGATTCTTTGCCGGCTGCGCCTCGATCCGCGTCACCGCAAAGTCGTCGGCGTCCACCCAGATCTTTCCGCGGTAGAGGAACTTGCTGCCCGTCTTTGGCTCCACCGCCAGCACGTAACGGCCACCCTGCGGCGTGCTCTCGTAGCCCACCAGGGTGAACAAGTAGTTGTCGTGGTTGAGCGCGGTGCGCTTCTGGTTCTCCACGTCGAAGGCTTCCTTCTCACTCTCCAGCGCCTTCTTGATCACGCGGTCGATGAGCAGCTTGGAACCGGTCTGCGAGCGGACCACGAACTCCTTGCGGGTGGGTGGCGCATACTCCATGTCCACCACCACCTCGGCGCTGCGCGAGCCGGGGAAACCGTGATATTCGAGGTGATAGACGCGGGTGGAACGATACGCGGGCAAGGCCTGGGCGCGCTCGCGGTTCCGGCGGACCATGTTGCTCACCACCTCTTCCACCGGCAAGTGTGCTGGGACAGCGACAGCGACGGAGGCGGCCTGTGGTGGCGGTTCCGCGGCCAAGCATGCCGGACTTGCGACCGAAAGACTGGCGATCACAAGCAGTCCGGCCAGCAGGACACCAGCAGACACTGCCAGGCGGGTGGCACTCGACCGTGCGCGCATCGCGTCTCTTTTCAGGTGCAGCCGCGCAGCTCGAGACGGAGCGCGGTCAGCCGTCAGTCGTGCAGGATCACGTTGAGCAGCGAGCTGTGGATGCGCATCTCGCCGTTGTATTCGATGAAGCCCATCTTGCGAAACCGGTTCATGAAAAAACTTACGCGCGAGCGCGTGGTGCCGATCATCTCGGCCAGCGTCTCCTGGCTCAGCTTGGGGACCACGATCTCGGGCTTGCCCTCTTTGCCGAACTGCGCCAGCAGCAGCAACACCCGCGCCAGCCGCTTCTCACTCGAGTTGAAGAGCTGATCGATCAGGTCGGCCTGGATGTGCGCGTTGCGTGCCAGCAGGAAGGAAACGAAGACGTCGGAGAGCATCGGCTCCTCGCGCAGCACCCGCGTCATCTCTTTCTTGCTGATCTTGAGCAGGCTGCAATCGGTCAGCGCCGTCGCCGTGGTCAGCCGCGTCGGGTGGCCGGAGGCGATGCATTCCTCGCCCACGAACTCCCCCGGACTGAGCAGCGCGACCACCGCTTCCTTGCCCTGCTTCGAGACCACGCTTACCTTGACCCGGCCCTTCTGTATATAGAAGACGGCATCGGCCAAGTTCCCCTGCGAGAAAATGCTCTGCCCTTTGGCTTCTTCCACCAGCACTTTGCCCAAGCCCGCCTTGGCCAGGAACTCGGCCGCGTCGAACTTTTTCGCGATGTAGCGGGCCATCACCTTGGGGATGCTCAGCCCGTTGGGCGGCCGGCTCGACCGAACGGTCCGTTGCGTAGCCGTACTCGGCATAGAGGACTCCTTACCGCAGTAGTGTGCTATAGCGAACAGTACTCCTTCTTGCTTGGGCCGGAAAGGTCAAAATTGACCATTTTTACCCTTCGTCCCTCTGGGCGGCCTGGTGGGGATTCGACGGCGCCGCTCCGACTGTTCTTTTTTGAGCAGCATCCGTCGGGCCAGCCGCTTAAGCTGCCAGCGTAACGGGGATTCTTTTGAGACCTATGCCCAGGTCAGCGGCCCAAACCTTTTGCTTGAGTGCGTTCGAAGGCCGCGCTGCGCTCACCAGCAGCTGCCACTACACCAACGGTCAGGACATCTTCGTCCAGGGCGACCGTGCCGACGCCGTCTTCCGCGTCGAAGATGGCAACGTGAAACTCACCGTGCGGGCCACCGGCGGCAAGCGCGCGGTGATCGCGGTGTTGCGCGCGGGAGAATGCTTCGGCGAGGGCTGTCTGGAAGGAACCCCCGTGCGCGGCTCGACCGCCACCGCGATGCGGGGATGCAACGTCTCGCGCGTCACCAAGGTCCACCTGCTGGCCCGGCTGCGCTCCGAGCCTGCCCTGGCACGACTCTTCATCACCTACTTGTTGCAACGCGTTGCCCGCTCTGAAGACGACCATGCCGACCGGCTGCTGCACTCGAGCGAGCGCCGGCTGGCGCGCCTGCTCTTGTGGATCGCCCATCCTAACGGCGGCACCTTGTCTACCTCCGTCGACAGCCTCGACCAGGGCACCTTGGCCCAGATGGTGGGTACCACGCGCTCGCGCGTGAGCTTCTTCATGAATCGCTTCCGCAAGCAAGGGTTCATCGATTACAACGGCCGCCTGCACGTGCACAAGGCGCTGCTCACCTTCCTGCGCGGACCTCTCCACGTGTCCTGCGGCGGAACCACCAAGCCCCTGTACCAAGCTCGCTGAACCAAGCGGCTCCCACCTTTTGATCCCGGCAAGAAAAGCGGGCGCTAGTGCACCGTCGGCGATGGCGCAGGGGATAGGGCAAGCGAGAAATCGATGAGGTAGCGGACCGGGGCGGCGCAATAACGGCAGGGCGTTTCCTGTAACTCGGGCTCGCCCTCGCCCAACACGCTCATCTGGAACGAGCGCAGGCATTCGGTGCACGTCAGCACGATGAACGGCACCCCGAGAGCATCCTCTAAGTTCCGCGGGATCCAGACGGGCGCCGGCTGCCGCTGGTGGGCCATCGCCCGCGCCGCTTTGGTGCGGATCAGTTCCGCGACCGTGCGCAAAAGGTCGCCCGGCTCGGTCTCGCCCTTGGCGTAGAAGGCGTCGGCGACCACGCCGCCGGGCACGCCATCGGCGCTCGGATACGCTCCGCTGACCGCCACCACCGGGATCTCGGGAAAGCGGCGGCGCACGATGGAAAGGAACTCGAAGCCGGACATCGCCGGCATATTAAGGTCAGAGATGATGACGTCTGGTGTGTTAGTCCGCAGCTGCAGCAGCGCGTCAAACCCATGCTTCGCGGTGCTCACCTCGTAGCCCGCCGCGTGCAGCACCATGGCGATGGCCAGGCGGATGCCCGATTCGTCATCGACGATGAGAATACTGGCCGGCCGCATCGCTGGCTGCAAGAGAACTACCTCCGCTCGCCATGGTATTCAGCCGCTCTCCGGCCTGGCTGTTCAGTATTGAACATAAGCGTCCACCCGCATCCCGTATAAGGACACTGACCCGTCCCTCCCGCATCGGCGAGGGCCGCCGCCACCGGCTGGCTGTTCAGTTCTGCCCAATAAAACCCGGGAAGCGTTAGCTATCGAACATAAAAGCGTATAGTCATGCAGGGACGGAAGAACGCGCCACTTCAGCGGTCTGCCGGGGACGACGTGGTCGGGAGTCCACGAGGCATGCGAGTTCACCTCATCAACCCCAGTGACACCGCTTTTGGTATCGCCGTCATCACCCCCCGCTGGCTCTTTGTCCTGGCAGGGGCTACGCCCCGCTCTTTCGGCGACCCCGTCATCTGCGACGAGACCCTGCAACATTTCGATCCCGCCAGCGTGCAGCCCGGGGACGTGGTCGGCATCGGCATCCACACCGGCAATGCCCTGCGCGGATACACCGTCGGCCGCCTCGCGCGCGAACGGGGCGCGTGGGTGATCTTTGGCGGCATCCAGGCTACGTTGTACTCCGAAGAAGCCTTCGAGCGCGGCGCGGCGCATTCCGTCGTCCGCGGCGATGGCGATCTCGCCTGGGGAGACGCCCTCGCGGATTGTGCCCAAGGCGCCCCGCGGCGCATCTATGAAGGCGGCCGCATCGAGGCCGACCAATTCAAGGCCGCCCGCTGGGACCTCTTGCCGCCGGATTCCTACATGTGGGCCTCGGTGCAGACGGTGCGCGGCTGTCCCAAGCATTGCTCGTTCTGCTCGGTCTGGCGCACCGACGGACAGAAACCGCGGCAGCGGCCTTCCGACATGGTCATCGAAGAGATCGTCGAGTTGCGCCGCCGCGGCTTCCGCTTCATCGCCCTCGCCGACGACAACTTCTATCCCGTCTCCCATACTGACATCCTGCTCGCCGAGCGCCAGAACAATCACGCGCGCGTGGATGAGCTGCAGCGCATCCGCGCCGAGCGCTTTGAGTTGATGTCGCGGCTCGCCGACCTGCCCAAGGACATGATCTTCTTCACCCAGATCACCATGGAGGCGGCGGAAGA
Organism: Acidobacteriota bacterium; assembly: GCA_030774055.1. Taxonomy (NCBI): domain Bacteria; kingdom Pseudomonadati; phylum Acidobacteriota; species Acidobacteriota bacterium. The sequence continues at coordinate 843 of JALYLW010000149.1, read as the reverse complement.
TCCCCAGTTCCTCGAGGCCATGCGCGCCGCCCACATCCGGGGCGCGCTCGTCGGCGTGGAAGCCGTCACCCCGGAGGGCCTGAAAGCGGTCTATAAGGACTTCAACTGTTCCGGCGAGGCGCTGGTGCAGCGCCTGCAGAAGTTCACCGACAGCGGCATCCACGTCCTCGGATCGTTCATCTTCGGCTTGCCCACCGATCGCGACGTCACCTTCGACGCCACCCTCGACCTGGCGCGCCGTGCCGGCGTCACCTTCGCCCAGTTCGTCATGCTCACCCCCTTCCCCGGCACGGTGGATTTCGAGCATTGGGAAAAAGCCCAGGGCGCGGAGCCGCCCCAGGTCGAAGGCGTGCCCTTGACGCGCTATTGGCTGATCCCGGCCGATAAGCGTCCCAAGATGTTCATGCCGCACCCCACCATGGGATCCGAAGAACTTCGCCGGCGGACGCAGCGCGTGTGGGACGATTTTTACAGCCTGTCGTCGGTTTGGAAACGCTCGAACTGCACGCCGAACCTGCGCGCGCGTCTTGCCTTCATCTTCATCTCCAAGCTCTATCGCCAGATGTACGCCTCCACCGGCATCGCGACCGATAGCGCCCGCCGCACCAAAGCCACGCAATGGGCGCGCATCCTCGCCAAACCGTGCCGCAAGCTGTTCCAAGCCAAGCCCATGCCCGACCTGCAGATACCGCAGCCCCGGCCGCTGCCCTCGGCAGCGCACAGCCCGGTGCTGCTCGCCGCCACCGGCGGAGGCGACAGCCAGTTCAACGTCTTGCAGTAGGAAGTCACCGGACAGCTCGATTGTCTTTCGGAGGGGCGGCGCTTCCAGCGCCGCCATAACAT
>JALYLW010000148.1 GCA_030774055.1 Acidobacteriota bacterium | reverse complement strand
GCGCGGAGGCCCGCGCCGGCGCCGAGCTGCTCGCGCCCGGCACGCTCATCGCGCACGCGCACATCGCGCTCGCGGCCGCCGTCGGCAAAACGGGGTTGAGCGTCTACCAGCGCCCACGCGTCGCTCTCCTCTCCACCGGCGACGAGGTCGTCGACATCGCCGCCGAGCCCGGGCCCAACCAGATCCGCAACTCGAACAGCTACTCGCTGGCCGCACAGGTAGCGGCGGCAGGCGGCTTGCCGGTGCAGCTTCCCATCGCGCGCGACGAGATCGAACCGTTGCGCCGCCTCATCCAGCAAGGCCTGGCTTCCGACATGCTGCTCATCACCGGCGGAGTCTCGGTGGGCAAGTATGACCTGGTCGAGCAAGTGCTCGAGGGTCTGGGCGCGGAGTTCGTTTTCACCGGCGCGGCCATCCAGCCCGGCCGTCCCGCGGTGCTGGGACGCGTTGACGCGCGCTCTGGAGCTGACCGCGTTCCCTTCCTCGGACTGCCGGGCAATCCGGTCTCGACCATGGTGACGTTCGAGTTGTTCGCGCGGCCCATCCTCGACGCGCTCGCGGGTGCGGCGCCCAAGCCGCTGCGTTTCATGAACGTCCGGTTGAAGTCCGAGTTCAGGACCAAGACGGGGCTCACGCGTTTTCTTCCGGCAACGCTCAGCGGCGAGTTCGAGAAGGTCGAGGTGGAGGTGGTGAAGTGGCAAGGCTCCGGCGATATGGCCGCAACCGCGCGCGCCGATTGCTACCTCGTCGTCCCTCCAGATCGCGATCGGCTGGCTGCGGGAGAAATGGTCCACGTATTAATGATCGCGCAGTGAAAGGACAACACCCACCACGGAGACACAGAGGCACGGAGCAGAAGGGGACAAACCCACAAGCCTCCGTGTCTCCGTGCCTCCGTGGTGGATTTGGGGTTTCGTGAATAAAAAACTCTCGCACTACGACAGATCGGGACGCGCGCGCATGGTCGACGTCTCCGCCAAAGCGCCCAGCAAGCGCGTGGCCGAGGCCAGCGCCTTCGTCGCCATGTCGCCAAAGGTGCTGAAAGTGCTGCCCCGGAACCCCAAGGGCGACCCGCTCGAGGTGGCGCGTTTTGCCGGTATCGCAGCTGCCAAGCGCACCTCCGAATTGGTTCCCATGTGCCACAACATCCCGCTAAGCCGCGTTGATGTGCGGGCAAAGCTGTGCGAGAATGGCGTCGCTATTGCCTCGGAAGTAACCACTACAGCCGCCACCGGCGTAGAGATGGAAGCGCTGGTGGCGGCGAGCGTCGCCGCGCTGACCGTCTACGACATGTGCAAGGCGCTCGATAAATCCATCGAGATCCGCTTTGTACGGCTCGAGCGCAAGTCCGGCGGAAAGTCCGGGGCGTACGTTCGCAAGAAGAAGTAGAGCGCGCTAAGAAGATGCCAGCCAACGTCAAAGTCCTGATCGTCGACGACAACCCCATGGTGCTGGGGATGCTGAAGAGCGCCGTCGGCACGATCGCGACTGTCTCCACCGCCACCGACGGTGGCGATGCGTTGCTGAAGGCGGTGGAGGAGCAGCCCGACCTGGTCATCTCCGACTACAGCATGGGCGGCGGCATGGACGGCCGCTCGTTATTCGAGAAGCTGAAGACGCGGACCACCACGTCGAAGATCCCCGTGATCCTCGCTGCCTCGAAGGCCGACATCACCGACAAGCTCAAGATGTTGCAGGACCAGGTGGAAGACTTCCTCGAGAAGCCATTCTTCATCAAGGAAGCCACCGCCAAGATCAAGAAGGTGGTGGACAAGATCGCGCTCGAGAAGATGGCGCGCGAAGCGCCGGGCGAGGGCGTGCTGCGCGGTTCGCTGGCGCAGATGAACATCATGGACCTGCTGCAGTCGCTCGAGATGGGCCACAAAACGTGCTCGCTGGTGCTCACCAACAACGGCGAACGCTGCGAGATGTTCTTCTCCGACGGCCAGGTGAACCACGCCGCTTACGGCGCGGTGAAGGGTGACGACGCCGTCTACAAGGCGCTGGCCTGGGCCAACGGCAACTTTCAGATCGATTTCACCGGACGCTCAGACGAGCAGACCTGCACCCGCTCCACTCAGGGCCTGCTGATGGAAGGCCTTCGCCTGCTCGACGAAGCCAATCGCGATCACGAAGAAAACGTCTTAGAGGCCTGAGTTTTGAGTTGCGAGTTGCGAGTTTCGAGTTTCGAGTAACCCACTCGATTGAAAACCCCTTCCACTTCCGCCGCCGTCCTCACCATCTCCGACTCTACCCATCGCGGCGAGCGCAAAGACCTTTCCGGGCCGGCGGTCGCGGCGCTCCTCAAGAAAAAAGGGTTTGCCGTGGTCACCACCGGCGCGGTCTCTGACGACCAGCCGAAGATCGAGCACGCGCTGCGCCGCCTGGCGGCAAAGGCGCAACTGGTGGTCACGACGGGCGGCACCGGCATCGCCGCGCGCGACGTCACGCCGGAAGCCACGCGGGCCGTCTGTGAGCGCATCGTCGAAGGCATGGCCGAGCGCATGCGCGCGCAAGGCGCGAAGCAGACGAAGTTTGCCGCACTCAGCCGCGGCGTCTGCGGTACCCTCGGCCGGTCGCTCATCGTGAACTTGCCGGGAAATCCCAAGGCAGCGCAGCACTCGCTCGCCGCCGTCATCGACCTGGTGCCGCACGCCCTCGAGC
>JALYLW010000147.1 GCA_030774055.1 Acidobacteriota bacterium | reverse complement strand
CTTCCTTGCTCACCGGTTTCGTTTTGGGCGCGCTGCGGTTCGTGTTCGAAATCGTGGACAAGGTCCACGGCGGCGGGCACTACTTCACCAATTCGCTGGTTCGCTGGATGGTGGACATGAACTTCCTGCACTACGCCATCGTGATGTTCTTGGTCTGCTCCGGCGTGCTGGTGCTGGTGAGCCTGATGGGTGTGGCGCCGGAACGCAGCAAGATCGCGGGCCTTACCTTCGCTACTATGAAAATGAAAGTCGATGCCTCCCAGGTCGAGCCCGTGCTGTTGCGGGACGAGCACAAGCCTGCTCCCGAGACCGCTCTGGAGCATCGCATCAACGTGACCATGAGCACCGTTCTGGTTGCCGTCGTCGTGGGTCTATGGATTTACTTCCGGTAGAGCCGTCGCGAATCCGCGTGCTGCGGGCCAACGTCTCGCACTCGGAAGCTGTCCGCGCGCTGGCAGGCTCTGGGCTGGCAGGCCTACTGCAGCGCACCACGCTGGGTCCGCTTCGTTCGCTGGCGGACGTGTACGTGCCGTTCCACGTTTATGAATTGCGGATTGCCAATCACGCAAACGTCACGCAGCAATATTTTGCGCTGGACGCGGTCAGCGGGATGCTCGACCCGTATCGGCTGGAGCACGTTCCGAGCGAGGTGGATACGATTGAGGTCGACACCCGCAATCGGATACCGACAACGCTGGATCCTGAGACCGGTAAGGCGATCCTCTGCGAGAAGGTGCGGCGGATGCTGTTCTTGCAAGGCTTCTTCCGCCTCCGCGGGCTGAAGCTGAAGGCTGCCTGCCTTCCCGCGCCGGTGCACTTTCCCTACTGGGTAGGATTCTTCGGTTCGGGCGAACATGCGGCCATCCGCGTCCTGGATGCCCTCCGCCGGCAGCCGGAGGGGGCAAAGGTGCGGCAGATGGTGCTGTCTTGGCTGACCGCGTGAACGCGGAACAGCGTGTTCCCCGTCGACTGTGAGGCGTTCTGTAGAAATTTGATTGACACGAGTAGCTGCTTTATGGTAAAAAGCAGCCCGCGCTCAGGTAAAACGATAACGATTTAGTAACGTTTTAGCAGCGCTTCACGGCTTCTATCGGCCCTCGAGAAACCCGTCTGTTTGCTGGAGGTTGCGATGCTGCGTCACCTGCGGTTCCTCTCGTTCCCAATCACGCTTGTCATTCTGCTGATGGTTACCTTGCCGGCACTGGCGCAATATGGCGCTAGTGTCCAAGGCACCATCACCGATCCGAGCGGCGCTGTCGTCTCCGGCGCGAAGGTCACGGTCACGGATACGGCCACCGGAAAGTCGAGCGACACCACCACTTCCCCTTCAGGCTTCTACCGCATCACCGGCCTACCGCCCGGGAAGTACAAGGTCACGATTGAAGCGCCGAGCTTCAGGACGGAGATCGTCAACGACGTGAACGTGAAGGCTGAAAGCCTCACCGGCCGCGACGTGAAACTCACCGTGGGAGCCGCGTCGGAAAACGTCACCGTCACCGCCGCGCCAGACAAGCTCCAGACCGAGAACGCGAACATCACCGGGAACATCACCGAGACGCAGATACGCGAGCTGCCTAGTTTCGGCCGCGATCCCTATGAACTGCTGAAGCTCGCTCCCGGCATCTTTGGCGATAACTCGCGCAGCGGCTCCGGCAACGTCTCGAACCTGCCCAATAGCGCCGGACCCGGCGGTTCGAATTCATCTATCTTCCAGGTGGAGAACCAGGTCCCCATCAGCGCCAATGGCCAGCGCGTCTCCGCCAACAACTACGAGGTGGACGGCGTCAGCGTGAACAGCTTGCAGTGGGGCGGCGCCGCCATCATCACCCCGAACGAAGAGTCGGTCCAGGAGGTAAAGGTTTCTTCCACCTCCTATTCGGCGGAAGACGGCCGCAACTCCGGCGCCCAGATCAACGTGATCTCCAAGACCGGGACCAACCTGTGGCACGGCAGCGCGTTGTTCCGCTACGGCGACCCGGGCTTGAACGCCTTCAACAAGTACGGCAGCAATTTCGGCACCGGCAGTAAGGATCGCGTCAACCGCAGGCTGCGCGATTTCGGCGGCAGCATCGGCGGACCAATCATTCACGACAAACTTTTCTTCTTCTTCTCCTACGAAGCCAATAAGAATCATGACCTGCAGACCAGTGCGCGCTACGTCGAGACGCCCGCGTTCATCTCGTTGTTGCAGGCCGGACGCGCGGGCGGCATCGGAACCACCATCCTCACCAACCCGTTGGCTATGCCGCGTATCCTTTCGATCCTTACGCCGAGTTGCGCAGACATAAGCGTTCCTTGCGCGGTGGTGCCGTTGGCCGGTGGGGGCACCGGCCTCGACGTCGGTTCGCTGACTGGGACACTGGGCACCCCTGCGTGCCTCTTTTGCAGCGGTGGTGGCCCGCTCGACGGCGTAGCGGATCTTCAACTGGCAGAGATCGGCACGCCTTTCACTCAGTTCGGGCAACAATTCAACGCGCGCGTCGACCTGAACCTGGGCAAGAATACCTTCGCGGTGAGCACCTATGTCAGTCAGCGCAACGACACCAATGGCGACGTGGGCGCCGATGCGCGTCCCATGGCCGACATCGTGTTCACCCCGCTCAATCTTGGCATCACGCTGCTGTGGAGCCGCGTGATCTCCGTCACCGCGCTCAATGAAGTGCGCCTCAACGCCAGCCGCTGGGCCTTCAACACGGTGCAATCCTCGAGCAGCACCAATTGGGGGATTCCGCGCGTCGAGATCCAAGACCTGCTGATCAACGGTTTTGACCGCGTGCGCTACGGCGCGGACCGGGCAGAGACCACGCCCGCTGCCTTCGCGCAGAACAATTACGAACTCCGCGATACCTTTAGCAAGGTCTGGGGCTCACACGCTACCAAGTGGGGAGTGGAGCATCGCTGGGAGCAGGACAACAACAACCTGCTCGGCGGTGCTCGCCCGCTTTACACCTTCCAGGGCCTGTGGAACTTTGCCAACGATGCGCCCATCTTCGAACTGATCAACGCCGATCCCACGACCGGTGGCCCGGCGTCGGCGCAGCGTTACTTCCGCAGCCGCGACCTGGCGCTCTTTGCTCAGGATGATTGGAAGGTCTTTCCGAATCTGACCGTGAACCTGGGACTTCGTTGGGAGTACTTCGCCCCGCTGAGCGAGGCGCATGGGCGGGCCAGCAACCTCATCCTCGATCCGGACCTGATGCATTCGCGTTTCGTGGTGACGGACCGCCTTAGCAAGCCCGACCGCGATAACTTTGCTCCGCGCCTTGGCTTCGCCTGGGCGCCCAGCTTCGCCAATAACAAGTTCGTCGTGCGCGGCGGCATCGGCGTCGCGTTCAACCGCATTCCCGATGTGCTCTTCGCCAACACCCGCGGAAACCCGCCGTTCTTTGCGCGCTTTGGGTTGTGCTGCTATGCCGGCTCCGGCATCCTCTATGCGCT
>JALYLW010000146.1 GCA_030774055.1 Acidobacteriota bacterium | reverse complement strand
GCTCACGACTCCACCGGTGCGGCGTCTTGTCTTCCCCGAACTGCAGTATGAGTTCATCGGAGCCGAGCGGGGTAGCCTTAGCGACCAGCCTTCCGGTGAGCAGCGCGGGGAGCGAGAGCTCGGTCGCGCGGGCGGGCGGGTAGGCGTTCTCGGCGTAAAGCGATTCGGCGCGCAGGCGGTCGAACTCCGGCATCTGCACGCTGGGGTCGCGCGCGACGAAGGCCTGCTTTTGGTCCAGCTCATCGAAGATGATCCAGACGACGCGGGGGCCCGGCTGTGCAGTCACCGAGGGTGGCGGCAGCATCGCCGCCGGCGGCAGCTCGGCGAAGTTCATCGCCCCATTCACTTGATACAGCAGCCATGCGCCCTGCGCGAAGGTCACGGCCACGAACGGCGAGGCCACCAGCAACAGCACCGCGAGCCCATGCGCGATGCGGTCTTGCCAGCGCGCGAAGATGGCGCAGAGCGCGATCGCCAGAAGCCCAAACAGTACCAGCCCCATCATGCCGAGCCGCGCATGGAGGACCACCGCCAGCTTGTTGAAGCTCGCCGTCAGCAGCACGAGGACGAAGAAGATCCAACCCAGGGTTGAGCGGAGCAACGGGCTGCGGCTCCGCTCTACCAGCTCCGCTGCCAGCCAGAAAAGCGCGCCGAGCAAGAGGACGTCCAGCATCAGCCCGACCATCAGTCCGTTGGGCGGGACCTTCGAGTAGTAAGCCAGCTTGCCGTTGAGCAGCTCCCGCCAGATGCGCAGGAACATCAGGTTCGCGAGCGAGAGCGCGATGAGGAAGCGGCGGCCCATCTACGCGGGCTTCTTTCGCAGGAAGTAGAGTGTCCGCGTTCCCTGCTCCTGCGAGCGGGCAATATGGAAGCGCCGCGCGACGGCCTGCTCGAAGCTCGCGCGCGTAAGGCCGGAGTGCAAAGCGTCGCGTCCGCGGGTGAGCCGGCGGAACATCGCGTCGCTCGGGTCCACGTATTCGATGACCGCGGCGTCGCGCGTGAGGTCGGCAGCGAGGTCAACGATGTCTTCCAGCGGGATGCGCTCGCTCACCAGCATGTGATGGATCACCGCGAGCATGAGCACCAGATCGAAGCGGCCGCGCGCTCGGTCGAGGAAGCTTGCGGCCTCGGTGTTGCGCCATCCCATTGCCGGCGAGGGACGCGTGAGGTCCACGACGAGCGGCAGCACGTTCGCGTTTCGTTTCTGCGCCTCGCGGAAGACGCGGTCAACGACCTCCGGATCGTAATCCAGCGCAACAACGCTGGTGCCCGCGCGCTCGGCGGCGAGGAAGCTGAAGAAGCCGGTGTTGCAGCCCACGTCGAGCACGGCCATCTCCGGCTGCCCCGGCGCGGGCGTGGTTTCGGCGAGCGCGTCGCGCACGAACTTCTCTTTGCCCGCGAAGTGCGCGTCGGAGTAGCTGTGCGATTTCATGTAGTCCGACCAGGTGGACTTGTCCGCGCGCGGCGCAACCTTATATAGCGTCTTGCGCAGCCGGCGCAGCTGCGCGGCGAGCACGAAGCGCGCGCGTTCGGGATCCGACATCAACTTCGCCTGGTAGATGGTCTGGTCGTCCAGATCGTGTTTAGCGCCGAGCCACGCCGGCATCGTCACCAAACCAAACAGCGGCGGCGACAGGCGTGCGAGCGGCCCGGCAATGCGATAAACGTCTTCCGGCTCCAAGCCGTCGCGGTGCGCGAGAAAGACGCCACTCAACGACAGTCTGTAACGCTGCCAAACAAGCAGCGGCAAAAGGAATGTCCGGACGAACTGTGCGTAGGGCAGCCAGGTCGCGTCGCGCGGCTCGCGCCGCTCGACCGAGAGCACGTCCACGAACACCGGCTGGGCGGCGCGGAACAGGATGTTGTAAGGCGTGGCGTCTTTCAGTCCGAGCGCGGAAGGCAGCAAGCCTTCCGCCAGCGAGAGTGTGAGCAGCGCGGCATCGAACAACATGGCGGGCGACCACTCGTAGGGATACGCGGGAAACCAGATGCGCTCGTGCTCGAGCACGCGCGCAGCGCCACGAAAGATCGGAGCGAGCGATGGCAGCGAGGTCAGCAAAGGTTCCCGCTCCAGCGCGGCGACGCTGGCAGCGTCGAGCGTTTTGGTGCGTACCAGGTTGCCCCTGAGTCCGAGCGTGGTCGCAGCGGGCGAGGCAAGGAACGCGTCGAGGTCGCGCACCGCGTCGGCGCGCACTGCGCGCAGCACGCGCTCCGGCAACAGGACGACGCGGCCGGCAGGATCGCGGAAGGAAGCGGCAACGGCGCGGGCAGGGTCGCTCACGTGAGTGAGCCTACTCCTGCCTGGGGTCCGTAGGTTTTTTGCCGAAGAGCTTGTAGAAGAATTTGCGGAAGTAGAACGACGCGCCCAGGCAGGCGGCGACCACGCCCTGCCAGATGAGCATGCCCGAACCGGGATCGGTGTAGGCATGTGCCGGGCGTTCACTGGCGAGCATGAACAGGAGCACGCCGAACAGAGTGCCGATGGAAAAACGTTTCGTCAAGACGCGATTCTCCGTTACGTCGCTCCGTCGATTGTAGCAGCGCATCCGGCGCTTCTGCACCCTGGGCGCTTCCGCGGCGAGCCGCCTCAGCATTTGCGATGCCAACTATTTGAGGCTGCGCTCTTGTCAGCGGCGCGCATTTTCTGTAGCTTCGGATTCGAGAGCCGGCCTGCAAAGCTGGTGCTGGTGTAACCGCTTTTTTGAACCAACATTCAAAAAAGAGGGAGCTCGACTCGTATACGGTCCGGTGTGCGATGCTCCGCCATGCGGAGATGCCTAAAGGGCCGCGGCGGGTTCCCGCCGTCGATTGCGACGGTTCAAAAAACGGCCACCTCACGGCCACGCGGGTCGGTCTTTCATTTTGCAGCTGTGCTCGCACACCGCATTCCCTCTCGGCACGCAAGCCGGCCTCCCCTCCACTTCGTCTAAACTGAGTATGTGTTCCCACGTCTCCTTGACTTCGGCCGCATCTCGCTTCCCACCTTCGGCGTGCTGGCGGCGCTCGGACTGATCCTCGGCCTGCTCATCTGCGTGAAGATGGCGGAGCGCGAAGGCATCGATCCCGACCGCGCGTGGAACCTCGGCATCCTCTCCATCATCGCCGCCGTCATCGGATCGAAGCTCATGCTGCTGGTAACGGACTGGCCGGGGTGGTCGCCTGAGCTGCCGGTCATCTTCAGTCGCGCGACGCTTTCCGCGCTGCTGCATGGCGATCGGCAAGCGCCCGGCGTCACGGCGGCGCTGGTGTTCCTGCAGGCCGCAGGCGTTTGGTATGGCGGCGTGCTGCTCGGCTCCGCCGTTGCCGCGCTGTATATGTGGCGGCATCGCATGCCGCTGCTGAAGACTTTCGACGCTTACGCTCCCGGCATCGCCTTCGGCCACATCATCGGACGCATTGGCTGCTTCGCCGCCGGCTGCTGCTACGGACGCCCGACCGACGAACCCTGGGGCGTGACGTTTACCAGCCCCATCGCGCACGACTATGCCGGGACCCCGCTCAATATCCCGCTACACCCTGCGCAGCTTTACGAGGCCGCAGCCAACGCGGCCATTTTTGCCCTCGTGCTCTGGTTCTACCGGCGAAAAACATTCGACGGCCAGGTCGTGGGCGCCTACCTCTTTCTCTACGGCGTGGCGCGCTACTTCCTGGAATTCTTTCGCGACGATCCCGAACGTGGCTCCGTGTTCGGCGGCGCCATGACGCTCACGCAGCTCATCGCCATTTGCCTGGTCATCACCGGCGGCCTGCTTTGGAT
>JALYLW010000145.1 GCA_030774055.1 Acidobacteriota bacterium | reverse complement strand
GGCTGTAGCCTCTCCCGCGTTGCGGGATCGGCTTGGCTGCGGCGTGGCTGGCGCATTGCTCGTCCGGCGCGGCGGACACGCGCCGCGCTCTCCCATGAGGAACAATTAGAATGCCCGCATGATCCACGAGGTCTTCCCTGTCGGCCCGTTGCAGTGCAACTGTTCCGTCATCGGTGACGAGCGGACGCGCGAGGCCATGGTCGTGGATCCGGGCGACGACATCGAGCGTGTGCTGGCGCTCCTCGCGCAGCACCAGCTCACGGTGAAGCAGATCGTGATCACGCACGGGCACATCGACCACATCGGTGGCGCGATGAAGCTGAAGGCGGCGACCGGCGCTCCCATCCTGATGAACGAAGACGACCTGGAGCAGATCGCGTTGCTCGAGATCCAGGCGGCATGGATCGGAGTGCCGCCGCCCGGGCCGGTGACGGTCGATTCCCTGTTGAAAGACGCGGACAGCGTGGCGGCAGGCGGGCTGCGCGCCACGGTGATCCACACCCCCGGACACACCGAAGGCAGCTCGTGCCTTTATTTTCCGGCGGAGAAGAAGCTGATCGCCGGCGACACTCTGTTCGCGGGCTCCATCGGGCGCACCGATCTGCCGGGTGGCTCGTTCGCCAAGATCATCGACTCGCTGCATAGCCGCTTGCTCGCGCTTCCGGATGAGACGGTGGTGATCCCCGGACACGGAGCCACGACCACCATCGGCGAAGAGCGCGCAACGAATCCGTTCCTGCAACACAAATAGGAAGAGGCGGGCGCGCATGGCCCGCCTCGCCAGAGATTCGTAAAAACCTGAGGTCCATGGACTACAGCGTGTTGTAGAGCTTGAGGATCTTCGGCGAGACGTACTCTTCACCCGGAGGCTTGAACTTCGGACTTCCCTTGGCGATGCGCAGCGCGGCTTGCGCGTCATTGAGCAGCTTCCGGTCCGACGCTCCGCCCAGGTAATAGCGCGTCAGCTTGCTCACGCCGGAGAAGAAGTATCCCAGCGCCTTCTTTGAGCCGTTCACGTTCTGGTAGTCCTTGATGTGCGTCTCGGCCTCGGTGTAGTTGCCCTTGTAATATTCTCCGACGGCGCGGGCCAGCATGATGTCCGCTTCGGGCGTGGCCTGCACCTGCTGCTGCTCGGGCTCGGGCTTGGCCTGCTCCTCGAGCTGGATCTGGTCGAGCGCGGTGCGCGCGATCGCGTTGTTCGGGTCTTCCGCCAGCACCGCCACATATTTGCTCTTGGCGACCGAGTTGTTGCCGCTGGCGCGCGCGCCCTTTGCCTCGCGCAACAGTTTCGCCGTGTCGACCTTCGGCCGGGCCGGCTCCTTGATGGCCGCTTGGCGAGAGATCGTCGGGGTAGTGGGCGTGGTCACGGGCGGATTGCCGCGTGGAACGTTCACGGCCTGCGTGGGCGAAGGTGCGATCGCCGGCTGATTGGCGGCGGCCTGTTCGCGAGCGGCCTTGCCGCGCGGATCGCCGGGGCCGTCCCCTTTCAAGCGAGCCGCATCCTCATAGGAACTCTGCGCGCCGCGATGATTGCCGCTCGCGGCTAGGCGATCGCCTTCCGCCATGGCAGACTCGTACTGGTTGATGCGGCTGATGTAAGTCTGCGCTTCGCCCGCCTTGCTTCCCTTCACTTGTGAGAGGACGGATTTCGCGGCGCCAAAATCGCCGCGATTGAAGGCTTGCAGACCATCGTTGTAGGTCTGGGTATCGTCGGGCGGGCGGTTCAGCTCGGCGCGTCTTCCCGGGATGAGCTGGGTGAGATAGCGTTGCGCGTCGGAATAATGCGAGCCGAAGCGGATGTTCTTGAAGCGCTGCTCGGCGTCGTCGAGTGAGTCCTTGGTGCCCTGGTTGTAGAAGGCAACGCCCTGATTGAAGCGATCGTCGTTGCGGCGCGCTTCCGCAGACGCCTCCTGGCGGGCGGCGTCGCAATCCGGTTGCTTCGACGCATCCATCTTGGCGAGTTCGCAGAGCGCGGCGGCGGCTTCATCCAGCTTGCGCGCCTGCGCCGCCTGCTGTGCCTGGCGTTGCAGATCTTCCTTGCGGCCGGCGAACGCGGCGGGCGCCAGCAACGTGAGCGAGAGCAGCAGAGCAAATGACCTATTGCGCATTGATCACCTTCTCTACGTCGATCTGCTGGAAGACGATGTTGCAGCAGGTTCCCGGCGTCTCATCGGTGACTTTGACCAGTTCGCTCTGCTCGGAGCCATCCGGACCAGCGAGCGTGACCTTGTAATCGCCGGGAGCGAGAGTTACGCGGAGTGGCGTCTGCGTCTCCGCCGGCAGGGTGACGGTGCGTTTGCCGTCTACCGTGGTGATGCTCTTCACTTTGCCCCAAGGCGTCACGTTGATCTCGATGTAGGCCGTGGCCTTGGGCTCGCCAAAGAACCTGGTGTATCCCACATAGCCGCCAACGCCGAGCACAAGCACGGCGACCAGGATGACGATCAGCAGCAGCGGCGACTTCTTCTCCGGAACGGGGGCGGGAGCGGGCACCGCTGCCGGCACGCTGGTGCGGCGCGGCGGGGCCTGCACCGGCGGCGGCGTAGCGACTGGAGCGGAGGTCGCGGCACGGGCGCGGGCGGGCGCGGCGGCTACTGCCGGCGCCGGCGTAGGTTTTGTGGGTACGGGCGGCGGTGGCGGTGGCACACCATAACGGGTGGGCTCCGGCGAGGGTCGCGGCACGTTGTCGTAAGAACCGGCGACGATGGTCTGGCCGCCCTGGCCACCTTGGTTACCCTGCTCCATCGAACCGGCAATAATGGTGTGATCGAGCTGCGTCTGCTTCTGCTGACGCGAAGCGCCGGCGGTGGCGTCGTTCTTGAGCGATTCGTACTGCTTCTGCAGGCTCTGACCGACCTCGATGACGAACGGCGCGGCAGCCTCTAGACGTTCCAACGCCTGCGGATACTGACGGGCAAGCAACAGGCGGCGCGCGTCAGCAACAGCCGATTCGACGGTGGACTTGGCCAGCGCACTGCGCTTGCTCTCGATCTCCGCGATGGCAGCCTTGATCTCCGGCGTCTCGCCGTAGGTCTTGGCGCAAGCGTAGGCGATGTTCAACGCCGACGCGACGTCTCCCTTGGCCAGCGCCTGGCTCGCTTTGTCGATGGCGGAGCCGATCGCCATGCTCTGGTCCTGCTGGCCGCGAGCTTGCTCGAGGACGTTGCAGAACGCGCTCGAGCGCGCGTAGCCCTGGGGCTGCGACTCGAGGAAGGCGACCGCATCGTTGACCCGGCCATCTCTGATCAGGCCTTGCGCCTTGGTGATGGCGGCTTCGGTCTTGCGCCCGAACTCGTGCACGCCGCGTCGCGCCTCAGTGAGCACGGCGCGAAGCTCTTCGTCAGGCGTCTCTTTGAGCGTGCTCTCCAGCAGCACGACAGCGCGCTCAAAATCCTCTTCACTCATCAGGCGCTGGGCTTCATCGGCGATGAACTCGATCTTGCGGCGGCGGTCGGTCTGGCTGGCCTCGTCGCGCGCGAACTGCAGCAGGTCGTAGATCTCCGCCGAATCGTCGAGCTCGCGGCTGGCCGCCTCCAGTATCTGCACGGCGACGGCGTAATCCTTGTGCCGCATCGCCTCTTTCGCCTTCTGGACATACTGGACCTTGATCTGCTCGTTGCGTTCGCGATCGGCGCTATCGCGCACGATGGCGAGCAGCGACTGCAGGCGCGATTCGCCCGGGACCTTCTGCGCCGCCTTCTCGAGCAGCGCCAGCGCATCGGCGGCTTTGCCGGCATCGAGCAGCTTGCGGGCGAGGGCCATCTGTTCATCGATGAACTTACGGCGGTCGGCGGCCTCGCGCTGCTTGTCGGCCAGGGCCTTGAGCTTGAGCAGCTGCGGTTCGTTGGCGTGCTTCTGCAGCGCCGCATCGGCCTGCGCGCTGGCGCCGGCGAAATCGTCTTTCGCCAGCGCCTCTTCGATCTCGGTGGTGATGCGCTCGAGGTCGCGGCGGCGCAGCTCTTGCTCGCGGCCGGAAGAAGCCAGGTTCATGAGCGCGTGGACTTCGGGACTCGAAGGATCGATCTGCTCGGCGCGCTTCAGTACCTCGAAAGCGTCGGTGAACTTGCGTCCTGAGATGTGCTTGCGGGCTTCGTCTACGAAGCTCTTGACCTTCTGATCTTTGGAGCGCGACTGCAGTTCCCGGCTGACGGAGGCGTAGAGCGCCTTGGCTTGCGCGTTGTCAGGATCGAGCTTGAGCGCGGCTTCCACGTGCTGCAGCGCTTCCTCGAGGTGTCCACTCAGCTGTCCGGACTCGGCGCGGCGCAGCTCGTCGGCAGTCTTATCGCGCCGGAGTTTGGCTTCGCGCGCGAGGTCGCGCAGGTTCAACAGCTCCGGATTCGTCTTGTCGAGCGTGATGGCCTGGTCGATGTAGGAGATAGCATCTTCGTAAAGCCTCTGCCCGAGCGCGTCTTCAGCGTGGGAGCGCAGCTGGCGGATCTGCTCGCCGCGCTGCTGCTTCTGCAAGCGCTGCTGCACCTCGTGCATGAGCTCCTTGGCGAGAGAGTGCTGGGTATCGACCTTGAGCACCTGTTGCAGCAATTCCTTCGCCCGGCTCAATTCCTGCTTTTCGATCGAAGTCCTCGCCCGCGCCACATAGTCAGAGACCATGCTCTTCTTGAGCTGCTCCTGAACGCGCGAGAGGTCGAAGGCGAAATCTTCTGCGGTGGCGTACCGCTCTTCCCGGTCCTTGGCGAGAGCCTTGAGCAGGATCTCTTCCAGCTCGGGCGGGAATTCGGAGATGAAATTCTTGAGTGGTGGCGGCGGCTCATGGATGATCTTGAGCAGGGTGGCGGCGGTGTCTCGACCATCGAAAGGCAGGGTGTAGGTGAGCAGCTCGTAGAGCATCACGCCGGTGGAAAAAATGTCGGTGCGGCCATCGACCACCTGTGCGTTGATCTGCTCCGGTGACATGTAGGTGATGGTCCCCACGACCTGGCCCGTCTTGGTGAGCGAGGCGTCGCCGATGCGGGCGATGCCGAAGTCCACGATCTTCACCGCCGCGCCCTCCTTGAGGATCATGAGGTTAGCGGGCTTGATATCGCGATGGACGATGCCGCGCTGGTGCGCGTAATTCAATCCACCGCAACATTGGATGATGTAGTCGAGCTTCTGCACCAGGCTGATCTCGCGGCGCGTGGCGATGACCTTGTCGAGCGGCTCGCCCTCGAGGAATTCCATCACCAGGTAAGGATTGCCATCTTGATCGCCCAGGTCGTAGACAATGACGATGTTGGAGTGCTGCAACATCCCGGTGGACTGGGCTTCGCGATAGAAGCGCTTCAGCAGGTCGGGATTATCGGCGAAGCCGCCGGTCATCATCTTGATGGCGACGAGGCGTCCGATGCGGTTGTCCATCGCCTTGTAGACGACGCCCATACCGCCCTTGCCGAGAACATCGACAACGTCGTACTTCCCGATCTTGGTCAGCGTGTTCGCCGCCATTACTGAGTCACCTTGAGTAATTGACCGCCGACCAGGACCATTGCTCCCACCGGCACGGGAGATTTCTCGCGCACCTTGATGAAGGTGCCGTTGCGGCTGCCGCTATCCTCGAGAAAGAAATCTTCGCCGCGCTGGTAGACCTTGGCATGCGAACGGCTCATGAAGCCGTCTTCGGGAAAGGTGTATGTCCCTTTGGTGCGTCCCCAGGTCACTTCCTGTTCGCTCAGCGGGAAGCGCGCGACTTCGTCGCTGGTGCCATCGGCCTTGAGCGCGATGAACTCGGCCACCGGTTCCTTGAGCAACTTGGCGAGGTCGGTGACGGTGCTGCCCAGCGCCGCCGCGGCGGCCATGGCGTTCGGCTTCTCTTTGAAGCGGAAGGCGCGCCGCCCCATCATCAGGACATCGCCGTCGTGCAGGGTGTAGGTCGAGATCAGGCGCACATAGACGCCGCGACCCTCGGGCGCGAGGTCTTCGACGGTGAGCTGCCCGCGGTCCACACTGAACTGCGCATGGCGCGAGCAGAGTTGCGGATCGCTCGCGAACTTGAGATCGCCCTGGTCCTTGCCGACGACCAGCTTGCCATCCTTGAGTTCATGCTCGGAGCCGACCGAGCCATCTTTCTTGATGTGCTGCAGCTTGAACCTGGGCAGCACCATCGACGCTTTTGGCGAAGCGACCATGGTATGCGCCGCCACCGCGTGCGCAGACTTCCCTTCCGTCCAGATGACCTCGAACAGGTCGCGGTCGCCTTCCTTGCCTTTGAGCGCGAAGCGGCCGAGGTGGGAGAGCTTGAACCTACCGAGCTGCGAGACTTTCTGGTTCAGCGTGTCGGAGATGACGATCTGCTCGGGAAGCGCGACGCTCTCCACGCGGGAAGCGACGTTGACCACGTCGCCGAAGACGTCATTGGACCTGACGATCCCGGAACCGTGGTTCAGTCCGATGCGGATAAAGACATGGTCCTGCTCCGGCTTGGGGGCGTTGAAATCGATGAGCTGCTGCTGCATCTCGATGGAGGCCTGCACGCTCTCGGCGGGATCCTCGAAGGTGGCCATGATGGCGTCGCCGATGGTCTTGACGACGCGGCCACCGTGCCGCTCCACGATGTGCTGCAGTGCGTCGTTGCACTGGTGGACCATCATCAGGCCGGCGACGTCGCCGTATTTCTCGAAATACGCGGTGGAGCCCTTGATGTCGGTGAACATCACGGTGATCGTGCGACGGAATTTTTCCAGCTCCGCCTGCAGCTCCGCGTTGCCGCGTGAGCTCTGGATGATCTGCGTGAAGCTGTCTTGAGACATTTCGGTCCCTACGCGCCCCGTTCCGAAGGCCCGTGCCAGTTGCTATCTGATAATCACCAGGCTGCCCCGGCTGACCCCGCGCATCGCTGTGCGTGCTCGCCGCTGCCTGGGGGACCGAGGGCAGCGAAGGGCACAGCTTTATTGCGTGAAGCCGCTGGGTTGGATAAGTAAAGTACCACGACTTCCACCACTTAAAAAACGGGAATCCAGCGGTTTCCGTGTGGAAAGTGACCCACCGGGAGCGCGAAGCCCGATGTCCGTTGCATTTTCCGCAGGTTACTCAGCAGTACACCTTAGGGAAGGTTTCGCGCTGCGCTAGCGGAAGCGCCGGGCCAGGAAAGTCGCAAGCCGCGTGGCGCCTTCGCGAAAGAGCGCGGCCGGCGTGATCAGGCTCAGTACCAAGTATCCCTCGGCGCGGAAATCATAGAAGTGTCCGGGATGGGTGACGACTCCCTGCTCTTCCAGCAGCGCGATGGCGAGGTCCTCGTCGCTGCCCGTGTGCGGGGTGCGCAGCACGGCGTACCATCCGGCTTCGGATTCGAGGCGCTCGACCGAGGGCACGGCGGCGAGCGCGGCGTTGAGTGCTTTGGAGTTTGTCTGCACGCGCTCGCGCAACTGTTTCTGAAAGCCGCTGCGGCTGGCGAGCAAGGCGGGGAGGGCGAGCTGCATCGGCGTGTTCATCGAGAGATAGGTATCCGCGATGACCTCGAGGCGCGCCAGCGCCTGTGCCGCTTGCGCCGCGGGTCCGCTGACCGCCATCCAAGCGACTTTCATCTGCGGCAGTCCGGCGATCTTCGATAACCCGCTGAGCGTGAAGGTCAACGCGGCAGCGTTGTTGGCGAGCGAGGGACGTGGCTTGGCGGCGTACGGGAAATCGTTATGTGGGAAATCGTTATGTGGGAAATCCAGGAAGACCTCGTCGGCGACCAGTGCCAAGCCGCTCGCCGAGCACAGGCGGTTCATGGCTTCGAGCTCCGCGGGTTGCAGATACGACCCGGTCGGATTGTTGGGGTTCACGACCAAGACGGCTCGCGTTCGCTCGGTGACGGCTTGCTCGAGCGCGTGCAGGTCGACCTGCCAGCCGTGGTCGTAGAAAAGGGGGTACCGCACCGGCGCCACATCCTGGATCGACGCGAGATACTCGAAGAGCGGATAGCTCGGCGCCGGCACCAGCACCTCGTCACGCGGATCGCAGAGCAGGCGAAACGCCCAGGTGTAGGCCTCGCTGGTACTCGTGGTAAGCAGCAGGCGCTCTGGCGGAACGCTGTCGCCGCGCGCGGCGTAATACGCGCTCACCGCCTCGCGCGCGGAGCGCATGCCTTGGGCTTCGGGCGCGTAGTCGAGGGCCGCCGAAGTGTGGAGGGCGTCCAGCAAGGCAGGCGGATATTCAAAGCCGGAGCGCGTGGGATTCGATTCCGTGAGATCGAGCAGTTCCCCGTTCTGCCGCCGGCGCGCTTCGAGCGCTTGCGTAAAGCGGTTTGGCTCGCTCTGCCAAGCGGTGCGTCGCGCGAACATGCGCGTAATCCTACCAGCCGGATGCGTCGCATTCTGTCGCTTTGCGCTCGCGGCACGCTTGGCCTCGGTGCGGCGGCGGCCTTCGAGCCTTACGAAGGCCTCAACCTCGAGACGCATCCTAGCGCGACTAGTCGAGACAGGGTTCGGTGGCGCAACGGCGCTGGAAACTAGGCGGTGTGCTCGTGCACTCTTGCTGTCGCCACGGGACGCTTCTTGGGTGGGAAACTCGGTAGCGCCTCCACGATGCCGATGACCGCATCGGGATTGACCTCGTTCCGCTTTTCGAGGTGCTGTCCGCAGAGATGGCGCACCAACGCCTGCTGTGGTTGGCTGAGCACCTCTTGTGGCAGTAGCTTGAAATTGCGGAACATCCAAATCAGCCGTAACCGCTCGGGCAATGAGAGCTCGACGAAGCGCGGACCGTGGTCGGTCGAGACTTGTAGAACACCGTGACGGATTTTCTCCATCAACATGGAGTCGCGCCTCTTGTGGAGATTCGCAGAGCTGTGTGGAAAACCGAGCAACAACTTACCTCCGCACCATACCCGATGCAATAGAAATTGTCGTAGGTTTACATCTTTGTTACGGGTTACGCCCGTTCCGGGGCGAAGGTAACCACTCCTACCCCCTCCCCCGGCGGGGTATCAGCAGCGGCGTATTAGCAACAACGTACCCGCCGCAGCTCCGCCGCACGGCGTTCCGCCAGGAAGGCGGCATAGGTAGCCCGCGAGGCCGTGGTATCCATACGAGCCAGGTACCGAGCGTAGGCGTTCTCATCGAATATCTCGCGCAACGTCATCCAGAGCGTGGCAAAGAACACGTCAAGCGTCGCTTTAAGTCTGGCGATCATGCTTCCTCGCTGGCGAATCTGGTAGGGACGAACGGCGCTTCGCGCACTGCCGCCGCTTTTTTGCCGGTCAGGATACGTACCCACTCCCGCGCCGATTCCAGCACCATGAGTGCGACCAGGATGAGCAGACCGGCGGTGATGGCGGCGTTTATACGGGCGTTGACCATCTGCTTCAGCGCCGCGCTGGCCGCGGCACCCGACAACAGGGGCAGCTGTGCGGCGTATTGGTTCGCCTCTGCCAGGAACCCGATGCGCGGGTTGGCAGCGAAGATCTTGTACCAGGCCGCGGTGAACGTTGCCGCCACCAGCCAGGTAAGCGGGAGGAGCGTGACCCATGCGTACCGCGCCCGCCCCATCTTGATGATGATGGTGGTGGCCACGCAGAGGGCGACCGCCGAAAGCAATTGGTTTGCGATCCCGAAAAGCGGCCACAGGGCGTTGATGCCGCCACGCGGATCTTGCACGCTTTGCCACAAGCCATACCCCCACGCGCCGACGATCAGCGCGCTGGTCAGCACGATGCTGGGATACCAGCTGGTCCGGCCGAGCGGCTCCCAAAGGTGGCCGAGGGCGTCCTGGAGCATGAAGCGGGCAACGCGCGTGCCGGCATCGAGCACGGTCAGGATAAACAGCGCTTCAAACATGATGGCGAAGTGGTACCAGATGCCCATGAACGCGTCACCCCCGACCGAGTGCGCGAAGATGGTTGCCATCCCCAGCGCGAATGCGGGCGCGCCGCCGGTGCGGTTGTAGAGCGTCTTCTCGCCGACCTTATCGGCCAGCGTCTGCATGTCGGCAGGCGTGACCGGGTATCCCCAGCTGCTTATCGTCTGCGTGGCTGCCGCCGGGGCCGCGCCTACCACTGCCGCCGGACTGTTCACCGCAAAGTATGCGCCCGGCTGCAGCGTGCACGCCGCGATCACGGCCATGATGGCGACGAATGATTCGGCCGCCATCGCGCCGTAGCCCACCATGCGCGTCTCCGGCTCGCGGGCGATAAGCTTGGGCGTGGTCCCGCTCGAGATCAGCGAGTGGAAGCCGCTGATGGCGCCGCACGCGAGGGTGATGAACGCGAACGGAAAGATCGTGCCCGCGAAGACCGGGCCGGAGCCGTCGATGAACTGGGTTAGCGCCGGCATGTGCAAGGTTGGACGGATCGCCAAGATCCCCAGCGCGAGCACCACTATGGTGCCCAGCTTCACGAAGGTGCTCAGATAATCGCGGGGCGCGAGCAGCAACCACACGGGAACGACCGACGCAGCAAACCCATAAACAATGACCAGGACTGAAAGGGTGGTCCCCGAGAGCGTGAACCAGCCGGCGACGCTGCTGTGTGCGACCCACTGTCCGCCAAAGATTGCCGCCATCACCAGCACAAAGCCCAGGGCAGAGGTCTCCAGCACCTTGCCCGGCCGAAGGTATCGCAGGTAAACGCCCATCAGTAAAGCGATCGGCATGGTCATCGCGATGGTGAACGTGCCCCAGGGACTGTTCTTGAGCGCGTTCACGACGATAAAGGCAGCGGTAGACAGCAGGATGACGATGATGCTGATGACCGCGGTGAATGCCACCACGCCGCCAACCTTGCCGACCTCTTCCTTCGCCATCTGGCAAAGTGACTTGCCATCCCGCCGCACCGAGAAGAGCAAGATCACAAAATCCTGCACGCACCCGCCGAACACGGCGCCCACCAGGATCCAAAGCGTCCCGGGCAGATAGCCGAATTGCGCCGCCAGCACCGGCCCGACCAGTGGCCCCGGACCCGCGATAGCCGCAAAGTGGTGTCCGAAGACCACCCACTTGTTCGTAGGGACGAAGTCGCGCCCGTTCTCGAGCCGCTCCGCCGGCGTGGCTCGCAAAGGATCGAGCGCCAGCACCTTGGCCGCGATGAAAGCGCTGTAGAAGCGGTAGCCCAGGGCGTAGGAGCAGAGCGCCGCCACGATGAGCCACAGGGCGTTGATCGGCTCTCCACGGCGGAATGCGATGGTGCCGATGGCGAGCGTGCACAGGCCCGCTACGGCCGTCCACAGCACGAGCTTGCCTGCCTTGGTCCACATAGGTTTCAGGGTTTCTCGCCGCGTCACATTCTCGCATTCCGGGGCGGATTGGCAAATCGGTTGGTCATCCGGAGCACCTCGCCGGAGCACCTCGAAGATCATCGGCGAATAAAGGAAAGAGAACGGCCGGCCCGAAGGC
>JALYLW010000144.1 GCA_030774055.1 Acidobacteriota bacterium | reverse complement strand
GGTGGCCCATACAAGCGTCCGCTTGTGTGGGAGGAAGAATCTCGACGTTACCTTATTCTCCGAAATAACGCGCGCGCAGCGCGCTTCCACTCTGCCGACGGCCCGCGCGCAGTGAAGCGAAGCGCGTCAGAGATTTCATCCCACGAATCGAGCAGCTCCCACACCAGCAAACCCGGCTTGTGTGGGGCACCCATGTAGGATGATTATCGCTCGGGTGCGGGTGCCCCATCCTTTGCGGAGCAGCTTCATCGCGCAGCAAAGGGTGGGAGCGAAAATCTTGTCAAGCCCCTCTTTTTCCCGTTTTCCAGCTAACTCATTCAATCGAATCACGATATAGTTATGACTTAGGTTTCCGGTTTGCCCCTCCCCTTCTGTCATACTGGGATATGGCAGGGTGTGCCTAAAAACGCTGTGCCTACACCTCGCCCGCCTTTCAAGAAAAGACGTTTTGCTCTTTGAAAACTTGAGCCCGTCCAAGCCATTGGGTAACCCAATCCACCATTGGGTAACCCAATCCGTAACGTGATGAATGGAAACGGAAATGCTCAAAACACCCCGGGGGGAGGGGGTATCCCAATCCCGCCGGACCCGCCTCCACACGATCAAGGATCAGAGGCTGGCCGAGATCAGCGCTTGCCGCGCAGGATTCCCTCGATCTGGTGGAGGTGATTTTGGTCGTGTCCGGCGGTCATGCGCACGAGGTGCGCGACGGTCTCTTTTCCGCGCTCCGCATGCATCCCATGGTTCTCCCACGCCTTGCGGGGCGCGGCTTTCAGCAGGGCGACGTTGGCTTCGCGGAGCGCGCGAAAATGCGCCAGCGACAGCTTGGGATCGCGATGCGCATAGTCGAAGGTGGCCGCCCAGGAATCCTGATCGAAGGCCTGGAGGGGCACGCCGTCGGTGCTGAGGGTCTGGCGCAGGCGCCACGAGATGGCGATCTCGGCGTCGGCGAGGTGAGCAAGTATCTCCGCCACCGACCACTTGCCGGGCGCGGGACGCCGAGTGAGCTGCTGCTTCTTCTTGCCTTTGACAAGCGCTGCCAGTTTTTTTGGTGTGGCCTGCTGCAAGCGCAGCGCGTGCTTTCCGCCGGTGTGGCCTTCGGTGTGGGCCAGCATGCGCGCGGTGTATTGCTGTGGTGTTTCTTGCAAGGGAAGCCTCCGGAAAGTGGCTCGTGGTCAGTGGCTAGTGGCTAGATTCGGCCGAGCGCCTCTTCAGTACGAGCGCCATGAAGACGGTCGCGAGTATTAGCGACGTACTTCAGTCGTCCCTCCGGGACTCGCACATGTGGTTCCGCTGTAACCCAGCGCTGAAGCGCTGGGCTAGATTCAGACGTGCCTACGGCACGGTAATCACAAAACTAGGCCACGGCAGCGACTTCGAGTTCGGCGGCGATGGATTTTGCGGTGCCGGGGCCTTCGGCTTTGGCGGCGTCGAGCGCATCATCGGCGCGATTGATGACTTCGGTGACGACGTCGACGGGATCGAACTTCCCTTGCATCACGGCTTCGGCGATGCCGACGGTCATGGGCGGCGGCTTGTCGGTGCCGGGGACTTTCACCGTGCCCAGCACCTTGCGCAGCTTGTCCACCACGAAGAACGCGTTCTTGTCGTTGGTGTCGGCGAGCACCACGGCGATGGTGGTGAGCTCGTAGCGGATGGCGACGTCGTTCTGCCGCACGTGTGAGCAGATGGCCTGGCCGAGCTGCGTCATCATGTTCTCGACCGCCTGCTCGCCGATCTCCTTCACCAGCGAAGACGATTTGCCGAAGTGCACCAGCATGAGCGTGGAGGTGGCGCTCTGCGCCACCGCGCGGCGCGTCTCGGACATGAGCACGTCGAGGTAGGAAGAGCGCTTGAGCAGCCCGGACTTCTCGTCGGTGACGGCCAGCGTCTTCATCAGCGAGCGCAGTTTGGCGTTCGAGCAGGCGAGCGCGGTCTGGTCGGCGATGGTGCGCAACACGACGATGTCGGTCTCGCGCCACTCGCGCGTCTTGCCGCATTGCTCGAGGATGATCATGCCGGCTTGCTCGTCGCCATCCAGCAGCGGCACGGCGAGGATAGAGCGGATGTCGAGCTGGTTGAGGAAAGGCAGCACCGGACCCAGCTCGGGTGCGGCGGGCGCGTCGGGGAGTGAGACGAAGCCCTGCTCCATGGCGATCTGCTGCAGGATGCCGAGCAGCTTCACGATGGCCATCACGTCCGACTGCTTCACGCCGGGCGCGCAGTATTCGAGCGCCGCCGAGGGTGGCTTGCCCGGAACACAGAGCCCGGCGATGCAGCGGCTGGCGCCAAAGTGGCGGCCCACGTCGTTGACGGCGGCAAAGAGCACGCCCTTCACGTTCGATTGGCGATAGATGTTGCGTGTGATCTCGGTGACGCGCGAGATATTGTCGACCGCGCTCTCGTCGTGCATGGGCTGCGGCATGGGGGCCGGCGGCGCGGCGGCGGCCTGAGCCGGGCCGCGACTTGAAGCCGGGGCAGGAGTGGCGGGGGCGCCGTCATATTTCGGCACCATGCCCGCGTTCATATAAAGGTTGCGCAGCTTCTCGTTCTTGTCTTCCTCGTGCGGAAAAAGTTTGTTGACGCGCTCGAGACGCTCGATGGCCTTGGAGCGCATGCCGTACTGGATGTAGATCTCGGCCTGGAGGATGAAGTCTTCGAGCACGGTGGGCTCGCTCTCCGGCATTTTCTGCTGCGGCTGGTCATCGCCGGGCCCGCCACCGGCCGCGGCAAAGCGGTTGGCGATGGTGTTGAAGCGGTTCAGATCGATCTTGCCGCGCACCATCTCGAGGCGCTTCTTGTGTCCGGGCTCGTAGGGATCCACTTCGGCAGCGCGGTCGAGCGAATCGCTCGCCTTGAGAAAGTTTCCCATGGCGTAGTAAAGCTCGAACAGCTTGACCAGGGTGTTGCAGTAGTCGGCTTCGCGATTGGAAGCGTTGAAGATCTCGACCAGGTACTCGAGGAACTCGGGCGCGGGAGGATGCGCTTCCGTCACTCCCTTGATGAACTCCACGTACTCGCGGCGGCGGCCGCGCTTGATCTCGTGCTCTTCCAGCTTATGGGAGAGCGCGAGCGCTTTCCCATGATGCTCGGCGGAGATGAGCGCGCCGACGATCAGGCCGACGCTATCCATGTAACGCGCGGGATCTTTCTCGAACAGCTCCCAGACGAAGGGCTCCGCCTCGAGTGGACGATCCGCGCCGATGAGCGCGCGCGCATACGGCTCGCGAGCTTCGGGAGCGGAGTTCGCCATCGTCGCCAGCGGCTCGAGGATCGCGATGGCAGCGGCGGCTTGCTGGTTGTCGGTGAGCGCGGCGCCATACGCGATGGCCAGCGGCGTGTTCGCGGCATCGAGCCCGTAGCCGCGCGCGAGCGTGGCCAGCGGATCGGCGCCAGCCTTCTTCTCCAGCTCCGCCGCTTGAAAGTAAGCTTCGCCGGCCGCCTTCGCGTCGCCCGTCTCGGCGGAGAGATCGGCGAATTGCTTCCAGTTGTCGAGCGAGGGCTCGAGCACGACGAGCGACTTGTAGGCGGTGGCGGCATCTTTCTTTCGTCCGGCGGCGAGCAGCGCCTTGGCCGCGGCGTGGAAACCTTCGGTGGCTTCCTTCTTGTCACCCTTCTTCTCCGCGAACTGCGCATGCTTGAGGACCTGATCGACGGTGGGCTGTCCGGCGCGGACGAGCTTCTTGTAAGTGTTGAGCGCGCCGGCGGCATTGCCGCTCTGCGCTTGCCGGTCGAAGAGCGTGCTCAGGTGCTTGGCGGCTTCGCCGGGATCGCCGAGCGCGATGCAGAGGTCGGCAGCGGACTGGCGAACAGCGTCTTGATTGGGATCGTCGTCGAGGATGGCGAGGTATTCCTCGAGAGCGTCTTTCTGTTTGCCCTTCTGGAGATACTTATCGGCTTTTTCGAGACGCTTCGCGATGTCTGCCATGGGGAGGGCCCTGCGCGACCATAACGCCGCTGCATCTGCGAGGCGGGCCCGGGCGACACTGGGTCACTGGGTCACTGGGTCCATCGCGAAGAGGCAGCAAAACTCGATGGGCGAACGGTGAGGCATGCGTATTGTATGCGGAAGACGCGGGGCGCAGCAATCAGGGAAAACCCCGGAATCGAGGATTTTCCATTCCGAGCGCAGCGAGGAAGCCTATGCCCGGCAGGGTTTATGATGAGCGGCCCTCCCGCAGGCTTGGTAGACGCTATCGGGCTTCCTCACCCGCGGCGGGTTCGGGACGTGAGTCGGGATCGCTAGACCGGAAATGCCAATCAACCAACCACAAACCCAGGACGGCAATGAAGCCGGGCTGCGGCGCGAGCTCTCCGCCGGGCAGATGGCGATGGTCGCCGTGGGCGGCTCCATCGGCACCGGCCTGTTGCTGGGCTCGGGGGCGGCGATCAAGCTGGCGGGGCCGTCGGTGATCGTGAGCTACGTGCTGGCCGCGCTCATCATGGGCGTGGTGGCGCTGGCGATGGGCGAGATGGCGAGCGTGCATCCGGCAGCGGGCTCGTTCGGCGTCTACGGCGAGCTTTACCTGAACCCGTGGGCAGGGTTCGTCTCGCGCTACGGCTACTGGCTGGCGATGGTGGGGTCGATCGGATCGGAGATGGTCGCCGCGGCGACCTACGCGCGCTACTGGTTCCCGGGCGTGCCGGCGTGGGTGCTCGTGCTCGGCTTTGGTGGGTTGCTGGTGGGTGTGAACCTGCGTCCGGTGCGGTCGTATGCGTGGTTCGAGTACTGGTTCGCGATGCTGAAGGTCGTCACCATCGTGGGATTCATGGCGCTCGGCGCCGCGTTCCTCGGAAGCGGGCGCGTGGCGCCGCATTACACCGCGGACGGCGGATTCTTCCCGCACGGCATGGTCGCGCCGCTGATCGCGACCGCATTCGCCATCTTCACCTTCGGCGGAGTGGAGATGGTGGCCATCTCGTCGGGTGAAGCGAGGTCGCCGCAGGAGGTGGCGCGCGCCACCAAGATCATGTTCGCGATGCTGGCGTCCATCTACATTGGGGCGATAACCGTGCTGGTGGGCGTGATGCCGTGGCAGCAGGCGGGGGTGGCGGAGAGTCCGTTCGTGACGGTGTTCCGGCAAGCAGGGCTCACGCGAGCCAGCGACGTGATGAACTTTGTGGTGCTGACAGCGGCGCTCTCCGGCGCCAATGCCAGTCTCTACGTGGCCGCGCGCATGGGCTTCTCGCTGGCCCGCACCGGCTACGCTCCGGCGGGGCTGGGGAAACTGACGCGGCACGGCTCACCGCTGCGCTCGCTCCTCGCTTCGAGCGCGGGCATCGCGGGGGCGGCGTGGATCACGGCGCGCTATCCGGAGACGGCCTTCCTGCACATGCTGGGCGTGGCGCTGTTCTGCGGCGCCATCGCGTGGATGGTCGCGCTCGCCGCGCACATTGTCTTCCGGCGACGGATGTCGCGCGAGCAAGTGGCCGCGTTGGCGCTGCGCGTGCCGGGTGGCGCGGTCAGTTCGGCGCTCGCGTTCGTGGGGATGGGGGCCGCAGTCTGCGCGATGTGGGTGACGCCGCTGCGCATGACCCTGACGAGCGGAGTGGCCGCACTAGCGGCGCTCACAGTGGCTTACTTCGTGACGCGAGGGATGCGGGCGCGCGCTGCCATCGGGCAGAAATAGCGGCTGCAAAGCGGAACGCCATCTTTTCGCTTGACATTCGCTTTGTGTTCGCCAACACTCTGTGCATGGCACTGACCAAGCGACAGAAGCAGGTCTACGACTTCATTGCCGACTTCGTGGCGCGCAACGGCTACTCACCCTCGTTCGAAGAGATCGGGCAGGGCATGGAGCTGAGTTCGCTCGCGACCGTCCACAAACATGTTTCCAACCTGGAGAAAAAAGGGCTGCTCAAACGCGACTACAACCGCAGCCGCTCGATCGACATTCTGGCGCCCAAGGGAGCGCTGAAGAAGTCGCTGGCCGCGGCCGCGGCGGCCGCTTCGGTGGGGGCAGGCATGTCCCTGCCGCTGATGGGCAGGATCGCCGCGGGACGGCCGGTAGAGACTTTGGAGAATCCGGAGACCATCTCGCTGGCGGACATCACGCGGTCGCGAGACGTCTACGTGCTCGAGGTGACGGGCGAGTCGATGATCGACGAGCACATCATGAGCGGCGACTACGTGCTGGTGGAGAAGACCAACACGGCGCGCAGCGGCGAGATGGTCGTGGCGCTGGTCGAAGGTTCCGAGACCACGCTCAAGCGCATGTACAAGGAAGATGCGCAGATCCGGCTGCAACCCTCGAATGCCACCATGCCGCCCATCGTGCTGCCGGCACAGTCGGTGGCGGTGCAGGGGCGGGTGATCGGGGTGCTCAGGAAGTACTAGAGGAAGTCTCTAGTCTCTAGTCTCTAGTCTCTAGTCTCTAGTCGCGAGCATGGAAGTCCCGCGAAGAAGAGCTAGGTTAGGGAAAAAAGGCGAAAGCGTTAAGAAAAATAAAAGCCGAGCGCGATGCTCGGCTTTTGTGTTTTGCTCGAGGCTAGCTCGGCTTTGCTTTTTGCTAGAGGCTAGCGACCAGCGACCAGCGACTTCTTAAACGTACTTCTCCATCGCCTGCTCGATCTTCTCCTTGGCGACGTAGCCGACGATCTGCTCCTTCACCTGTCCGTCCTTATAGATGATGAGCGTGGGGATGCCGCGCACCTGGTAGCGCATTGGGGTGGAGGGATTGCGGTCGACGTCCATCTTGCCGACCTTGACCTTGCCCTCGAACTGGGTCGCCAACTCGTCGACAATGGGCGCGAGCGCCTTACATGGACCGCACCATGCGGCCCAGAAATCTACCAGGACCGGCTTATCGCTCTTGAGCACGTCCTGCTCGAAATTCTGGTCGGTGACTTCGAATGTGGAATTGCTTGCCATCTTGCCTCCCGCGGATATCAGTGCGCGAACTGCTTATCGTATCACTAGAGTTAGATGCCGCTGGTGGATGAAAGTCGCAAGGGCGTCTCCGCGGCGGCGGGTACCCTCGCAACCGTCAACTTGTTGCAGGCGGCGTTCGCGCGCGAATCCTCGCTTGGCGAATCCCTACTAACCGGCAGCGCGCGATGCGGTCTAATGGGCGCATGGAGATGAGCGACCATGGAACGGTGGCCGCGGTACGCGCGGGCGATCGCGAGGCGTTCCGGCTGCTGGTGGAAAGACATAGTCGCACCATCTTCAAGCTGGGCTTTCGCATGACGGGCAACGAACAAGACGCAGAGGAAGTGGTGCAAGAGACATTCCTGCGTGCCTATCGCAAGATCGGTGACTTCGAATCGCGCGCCAACTTCGGCACCTGGCTCTACCGCATCGCGACCAACTGCTCTTTCGACCTGCTGGAGAAGCGCAAGCCGACGCTCAAACATACTTCGCTGCAGGATGAAGAAGGTGAAGAGCTGCCGCTGCCGGCAACAGGTCCGAGTCCGGAGAGGTTGGTGTTGAGCGTGGAGCTGAAGCAG
This sequence comes from Acidobacteriota bacterium, assembly GCA_030774055.1. Classification (NCBI taxonomy): domain Bacteria; kingdom Pseudomonadati; phylum Acidobacteriota; species Acidobacteriota bacterium. The sequence goes on along the minus strand of JALYLW010000144.1, from coordinate 386 downwards.
AAGCTGGCGCAGGCGATGGAAGAGTTGACGCCACTCGAGCGCTCGGCGTTCGTGCTGCGTCACTTCGAGAACCAGTCGATCGAAGAGATCGGCAAAGCGCTCAACCTGAAAGCGAATGCCACGAAGAACAGCATCTATCGCGCGGTGCAGAAGATGCGTCGCGCGCTCGAGCCCTTGATGGAACGCCATTGATGAACCCGGGACGCTGACCATGAGTATGGAGATGACCGCAATGCAGCACCTGACGGAAGAACAACTGGTAGCGCACTACTACGGCGACGACGCGGCGCGCGAGCGCGCGCGGGCGCAAGAACATCTCGCCGGCTGCGCGGAGTGCGCAGGCCGGCTTGCCGGGCTGCGCACCTTGCTCGGCGCGGTCGCGGGGG
>JALYLW010000143.1 GCA_030774055.1 Acidobacteriota bacterium | reverse complement strand
GCGCGCGACTTCAAGCGCTCCGACGAGATCCGCGATCAGCTCGCCGCCGCCGGCATCGTGGTCGAAGACACCAAGGACGGCATGCGCTGGAAGCGCCGCTGATCCTCAGACCTTTGCCGTGATCTCGAGCCAGAACGAAGTCCCGCCGCGCGGCACATCCTTCATCTCCGGCCGCGACCAGAAGCCATCAAGCACGGCCGCGATATCCGGACGCGTAGCGGCGTATTGCCCCGGCAGCACGACGCGGAAGCCGGCGTGTCCGGCGAGCAGCTCAGCCGCCAGCATGTACTGCTCCGAGTAGTACCAGTCGGCCATGCGCGGCGGGTAATCGACCGGCAGGTAGACATCGTGGATGTGTACCAGCACCCCCGGACGCAGCCGCGGCAGCACGTCCAGGAAAAGCACGGCCACGTCGGAATTCATGAAGACGCGGTGCGAGCCGTCGACGAACAGGATGTCGCCGGCGTTGAGCGCGTCGAAACGCTCGAGCGGCAACGATTGCATGTTGCTGCGCACCAGCTCGTCGCATAGCGCGTCGATCTCGGCGCGCGGATGCGGATCCACCGAGACGATTCGTGTTGCTAGGTCACTATCGCGGACAGCGCGCCGCACCACCTTGGTCGAGTATCCCGAGCCGATCTCGAGATAGAGCTTCGGCCGCCGTGACGCGATGAACCCATAGAGCGCGAACGTGTCCAGCCCGTCCAACCACCGGTTGATCCAACAGGGGTCGGTGGAAGCGCGAGTGTCTTTCTCTGTAACCCGCGCGGGGATGCGCGCCAACTGTTCTTCGAAACGAAGGAACTCGCGCAGTTGTTGGCGGTAGGCGTCGGCGCCGGCAGCGAACATCGCCTCGAGCTGCGCATGTGCCGGTTTGCCGTAGCCGTAGCGCGGCGCCGGTTCGAACGGATAGTCCAGGAAGATTGGGAAGTAGCCCTTGAAGAGGCGCGGCAGGTTATAGAGGACGTAGAGAAAGCCGTTCCTGCGAGCGAGCCGCTTCAGTGCCTTCGGCATCGGCAATACCGTAACACCTGGATTGCAGATTGCAGAAGTCAGATTGCAGAATAGGCCGGCGCGGATCTGCGGCAGGATTCACACGTGCTTGTGCTCGTCCCGAAGCCGAGGCGGGAGAGAACCCGATCCGGGATCATTAATAATTCTGCAATCTACAATCTGAGATCTGCAATCTCTTTCAGTCTGCCACGCCCTCGCACGCGGCTATCTCCGGCTGTGCCCGCTTCCCTGCCTCCACCGGCTTGCGCACCTTCGACGTGTTCACCAGCCACACCGACCCCACGATCACGATCGCGCCCGCGAGGATGTAGCCATCCACCTGCTCGTGCAGGATGAGCCAGCCGAGGAAGACGGCGACGATCGGATTCACATACGCATACGTCGCCACCTTCGCCGTGGGCACGTGGTTCAGCAACCATATATATGCGGTCAATCCGAACAGCGAACCGGCGGTGATGAGGTAGGCGATGGCGCCGATGCCGCGTGCCGTCCACACCACACGATGCTGGTCGCCGAGCGCGAGCGCGATCACGAGGCTCACCGTCCCGGCGATAAGCATCTCCCAACCGGTCGCGGCGAAGGGATCGACCTTCAGGTCCCAACGGCGCGAAAGGATCGAGCCCGTCGCCCAGCTCAGCGACGCGAACATCAGGATGCCGGCGCCGAACAGGATGCCGCGATCAAGCGCGCCGGCGGAGATCTTCGGCCACAGCAGGATCACCAGGCCGACGATGCCGAGCAGCAATCCGAATACGCCGCGGCGCAGCAGCCGCTCGCCCTTCAAGATGAAGGTCTCGATGATGGCGACCCAGAGTGGCACCACCGCCACGATCAGCGCGGTGAGCCCGCTGGGCACCGTCTTCTCCGCCCACGCCACTCCAACGTTGCCGCCGATCAACAGCAGCACACCGATGGTGGCGACGCGCCGAAAGTCCAGCCGCGTGAGCTTGATGTTGCGTCCCGAGACCGCGCACCACGCCAGCATGATGACGCCGCCGGCCAGAAAGCGCGTGGCCCCCATCACCGCCGGTGGAATGTGTTCCACCACGATGCGGATGGCAAGGTAGGTCGAGCCCCACAGCACGTACACCATGCCAAAGTTCAGGGCGATGAGGAAACGGTGCTGGCGTTCGGACTCGGTCATTTCTCTCTCACCGGAGACTTACCTTATGGACGACTGACACGACAGGAGAGATTCACTAATCTCGCACTTTCGAGAGTCTTGGCGCGATGTCATCCTGCGCAATCGTTCGCCAGCACTCGTCGCCCGCGCGTCATCCTCCCCGGCCTATTCTGCGACCTGCAATCTTCAATCTGCAATCGCCTAGGGGGTTACGCCGCCGCGCCTGCCCGACTATAATGTTGGGCGGAGTAACGGCATGACCACACACCGCCAATTCGTTACCGCACAAGCCGGCAGCCCGCGTCACCTGATGGACGCCCGCCCGCGCTGTGCCATGCACGAGCTGCCCTCGCGATCGCGTCCCAACCTCTTCGCCGGCGACTAGCCCCGCGCCCTCGCTCCGGCAGTGTCCCGTGTCATCATCCGCGATCATCATCCGCGACCCATGGGACAGAGACCATCCGTTTCTTGCGCCCGATGTTTCGGCGCCTAAATTTCCTGAGAAAAGAGAAAACACATGGCAAGCACCGTTACCAATCCCGCCGGTCCGAAGCTCAAGACGAAGCTTCCCGGCCCCAACGCCAAGCGCATCATCGAAGCGGACGACAGGTACATGTCGCCCTCCTACACGCGCTCGTATCCGCTGGTCGCCAAGCGCGGCCGCGGCTGCATGATCGAAGACGTGGATGGCAACGAGTTCCTCGATTTCACCGCCGGCATCGCTGTGGTCTCGACCGGGCACTGCCATCCCGAGGTGGTCGCGGCCATCCAGAAGCAGGCGGGCGAGCTCATCCACATGTCTGGCACCGACTTCTATTACGAGAACATGCCGCAGCTGGCGAACCGCCTCTCCGCCATCGCGCCCATGCCCGGGCCGCACAAGATCTACTACGGCAACTCCGGCACGGAGGCGATGGAAGCGGCGATCAAGTTGGCGCGCTACCACACCAAGCGACAGAACATCATTGCCTTCTACGGCGCGTTCCATGGTCGCACTATGGGCTCGCTGGCGCTCACCTCGTCGAAGGTGCAGCAGCGCCGGCGCTTCTTCCCGCTCATGCCGGGAGTGACGCACGTGCCGTTCCCGGACGTCTATCACCGCCCTGCCGGGACAGACGCGAAGCAATACGCCATCGACTGCGCCCGCTTCATCGAGGAGACGCTCCTGAAGCGGACGCTGCCACCGGAAGAGGTCGCGGCCATCGTCGTCGAGCCTTTCCAGGGTGAAGGCGGATACCTCCCCGCGCCGCCGGAGTTCATGCAGGAACTCCGCGCCATCTGCAATCGCCACGGCATCCTGCTCGTCTGCGACGAGGTGCAGTCGGGTTGTGGCCGTACCGGCAAATGGTGGGCGGTGCAACATGCCGGCGTCGCTCCCGACATCATCACCGTCGCCAAGGGGATCGCCAGCGGCATGCCGCTCGGCGTCACCATCTCCAAGGCCGAGATCATGGACTGGGTGCCCGGCTCGCACGCTTCTACCTTCGGTGGTAATCCGGTGTGCATCGCGGCGGCGCTCGCCACCGTCGACATCCTGGAGAGGTCGGCGATGAAGAACGCTGAGGTCGTGGGCGAGCACGTCTTGCGCCGCCTACGCACCTGGCCGGAGAAACATCGCATGGTTGGCGACGTCCGCGGCTACGGCCTCATGATCGGCGTGGAGCTGGTGAAGGACCAGAAGACCAAGGAACGCGCGCACGACGAGCGCGAGAAGGTCGTGGACCTCTGCTTCGAGCGTGGCGCGCTCTTCCTCGGCGCCGGCGAGAACACCATGCGCATCGCGCCGCCGCTGGTCCTGACGAAAGAACAAGCCGACGCCGGCCTCGACATCCTCGAGGAATGCATCGCGATCGTGGAAAAGAAATAAGCAAACCCTTGGCCACGGATTTCACGGAGGAGCGCGGATCGGAGATGAAGACTAGAAATCCGCGTCGATCCGTGTGATCGGTGGCTAAATAGGTTTCCTATGTCGGGACGCATCACCCAGCGCGTGCTGCATCTGCTCGATCGCGCCGCTTCTCGCCTGCTGCCGCGCACCAGAGAACGCGCGTCGCACCTCGTCACCGGCGGCAAAGGTGAAGAAGAGGCCTATTTCTACCTGCGGCAACGCGGCTACGTGATGGTCGCGCGCAACTGGCGCTCGCCTCGCCGCCGCAGCGAGATCGACCTCATCGGCTGGGAGGGTGGCTGCCTCTGCTTCGTCGAGGTCAAGACCCGCACCTCGCATGACGTAAAGCCCGCCGAGGCCGCGGTGGACGAGGAGAAGCGCAACGATTTGCGCAGTGTCGCGCGCGAGTATCTGCGCCGCGTCGAAGGCCGGCCCAACGTCCGCTTCGATATCGTCAGCGTCTACTACGAGGCGGGGAGCGTTTCTCCGGCCATCACCCTATTCAAGAACGCCTTCAGTTTGTCGTAAAATACATTTTCACTTTGAGCCTGCCCGCCATCCCCGAGAGGAAACGAATTGCCTGAACTGAGAAAAGATCCCGTCATCGGCCGTTGGGTCATCATCTCCACCGATCGCGCCAAGCGGCCTACCGACTTCGCCCGCGAACAAAACAAGATGAAGGGCGGCTTCTGCCCCTTCTGCTATGGCAACGAGTCGAAGACGCCGCCTGAGATCATGGCCTATCGCCCCAAGCAGAGTGGCGGCCCGGAACCGGTGCGCGACTCAGCCGGATGGAACCTGCGCGTCGTCCCCAACAAGTTTCCCGCGCTCATGATCGAGGGCGGCCTCAACCGCCAGGCCGAAGGCATGTTCGACCGGATGAACGGCGTGGGCGCGCACGAGGTCATCGTCGAGACACCCGACCACAACTCCACCCTCGCCATGCTCCCCGAGAAGCGCATCGAAGACGTGCTCTGGGCGTGGCGCGATCGCATCCTCGACCTCAAGCAAGACAAGCGCTTCAAGTACATCCTGATCTTCAAGAATCATGGCGAGGCCGCCGGCGCTTCGCTCGAACACACTCACTGCCAGCTCATCGCGCTGCCCATCTTGCCGCGCCAGGTAGTGGAAGAGCTCGAGGGCGCGAAGCAGTACTACACCTTCAAGGAGCGCTGCATCTTTTGCGACATCATTCGGCAGGAGACCGAGTCGGGCGTGCGCATCGTCGGCGAGAATGACGACTTCGTCACGCTCGCGCCGTACGCACCGCGCTTCCCCTTCGAGACCTGGATCATGCCCAAGCGGCACGAGTCGGCGTTCGAGAACGCGACTTCTCATCTCTACGAGAACCTGGCCAAGGCGCTCAAGAACCTGCTCGTCCGCCAGGACCGCGTCCTCGATAGCCCGGCTTACAACCTCGTGCTGCACACTTCTCCGGTACAGGATCCGAACAACGACTACTACCACTGGCACATCGAGGTCATGCCGAAGTTGACGAAGATGGCGGGCTTTGAGTGGGGCACCGGGTTCTACATCAACCCCACGCCGCCTGAAGAAGCCGCGAAGTTCTTGCGCGAGGCGAACATCGACGCGCCGGCAGCAAGCAGCGAGAAGCCGCAGCCCGTGGCGGTCTAGCGTTCCGGCAGCGCTACCGGACGCCCGCTACGGCGGGCGTTTCTTTTTTGCATCGGCCGTTAAACCCTCTCTCCAGAGCGCACAATGTAGGGGAGACGAGAAGCGGAGAAGCCCCATGATCCTGGTCACGGGCGCCGGCGGCACCGTCGGCAGCGAAGTCCTCAAGCAATTGCGCGCGGCAGGAACCAAGACCCTCGCCGGATTCCACAGCAAAGCCAAGACCGACGAAGCGAAGGCCGAAGGGATCGATGCGGTCACCCTCGATTTTGCCGCTCGCAGTTCCATCGCTGCCGCGCTGCGCGGTGTGGACAAGATCTTTTTGCTGGGCGCGAGCGCGCCCAACCAGGTGCAGCTCGAGACCAACGTGGTCGAGACCGCCAGGGAAGCGGGCGTGCGCCACATCGTGAAACTTTCCGTGATCCACGCCGACCGCGAGGACTTCATCTTCGGACGCTGGCATCGCGCCGTCGAGAAAGCCATCGAGAAGTCGCTCGTGCCTTACACCTTCCTCCGTCCCACCGGCTTCATGCAGAATTTCGCGACCTACCAGGGCGCGACCATCCGTGCGGAGGGCCGCTTCTATCAGCCGGGTGATCGCAAGACGAGCCACGTGGACGTGCGCGACATCGCCGGCGTCGCTGTCCGCGCGCTGACCTCCGCGGGACACGAAAGCAAGGCCTACGAGCTCACCGGACCCGAGGCGCTCACCAACACCGAGGTCGCCGCTCGCTTGTCGGCCACCACCGGAAGGACGATCGAGTTCGTGCTGGTGCCGCCGGAAGCGATGCGCCCAGCGATGCTGGCGCAGGGCATACCGGAGTTCTACGTCGAAGCGCTGCTCGATCTCGATCGCGCCTACGGCGCCGGCGCCGGCAGCGAGATCACCGGCGATGTGCAGCGCGTCCTCGGACGCAAGCCGCACACCTTCGACCAATACCTGCGCGACAACATCCAGGCCTTCCAACCCGCCACCTGACGAGCAACAGGAAGGCCCGGCATACGCCGGGCTTGTCCGTGCCGCAGTCCCGACTGCGGCTACACCACCGGCCTGCGTCCACTGAGCAGGTTGAAGATCAGCACGATGACCGCCAGCACGAGCAGGATATGCAGCCAGCCGCCGAGCGTGTAGCTCGATACCATGCCGAGCAGCCACATTACGAACAGAATGATCGTGATCGTCCACAGCATAGATGAACCTCCGTCTCCGATTCGAAACAGCGTTGTCGGGACAGGTGTTGCTGCTTACTAGGACGAAAGGATTAAGGCGGGGGTTGTCTCAGTATGGCACCAGGCAGAGTTGCTGAAGGTGAGCAGCCGGCTTTCGAAGGATGACCTACTGGTTGTCTTTCCACTCCTCGTACCACGCCATCTGGATGGCCTCGAGCTTGGGCTCGTTCGAAAGCTTCGCATCGCCGGTGAATCCGGGCAGTTCCGTCACGTAGCGGTGCAGGTCGGTAAAGCGCACGGTCAGCGGATCGAGCGTGGGAAACTTCTCGCGCAGCATGATTCCCAGGTCTTCCGCATTATCCCAATTGAATTCTGCTGGCATCACTCGTGCTCCTTCACCCAGTTCTTATTCCACTCCGGGATCTCGACGACGATATCTTTCTCGCCGTTCGGCACCGTCTGGCAGCCCAAGCGCGATCGCGGCGTGATGCCGGGCGCCATGTCGAGTTCGTCGTACTCGGCGTCGGAACCCGGGTTGCAGGTTTCCAACCCTTCGCGCACCACCACGTGGCAGGTGGAGCAGGCGCACACGCCGCCGCACGCGTGGTCGAGTCCGATGCCGTGACCTTCGGAGATATCGAGGATGGACCCCGACAGTCCGTGCTCGCCGTACGGCACCTTTGCCGGGTCCACTTCCACTTCCTTCTTCTCGTCGCCCGCACCTAAGATGAACGTGACCTTGTACTTCTTCTTCGCGGGCGTGAACTGCGCTTCTTCGATGTACGGATTCTTCCCCACCGCCATGACTATTCCTTCCTCCCCGCATCTCCGCGCCCGGTCTCAACGACCTCCGAATCGACCTCCGAATCGATGACCTCCGCGGGCGCGAACGGATGCGGCGCGCTCGGACCTTCACCAACGTCGAGGCCCGTCTTACCCATCTCTTTTCCCTTGAGCGCGCTCGTCACCGCGGTGTCCATCATCAGCTCGGCCAGTCGCGTCGTCGCCACATTCAGCGCCTCGATGGCGGTGCGGATAGCGCGGTAGTCGTCACCCTGCTTCACCTCGCGCAGCGCGGCTTCCGTCTTCGCGATCTTTTTGCGCTCGTCGGAGGTGATCGCCTCCCACGCCGCGCTCTGCTTCCCTTTTTCCAGCGCGCCCAGGATGTTCTCCGCTTCCACCCGCGCCTCGATCACCTGGCGCTGACGGAAATCCTCTTCCGCGTTGTCGAACGAGTCGAGGATCATCGTCTCCACTTGCTCGTCGGTGAGCCCATAGGTCGGCTTCACCTCGATCTCCGCTTCTTTGCCGCTGCGCTGCTCGCGCGCGGAGACGTGCAGGATGCCGTTCGCATCGATCAGGAACTTCACCTCGATGCGCGGCAGTCCCGCCGGCATCGGCGGAATGCCTTTCAGGTCGAAGCGCGCCAGCGAGCGATTGTCCTTCGCCAGCTCGCGCTCGCCTTGCAGCACATGAATGGCTACGTTCGTCTGCCCTTCTACGCCGGTGGTGAAATGCTCGACCGCCGACGCCGGAATAGTCGAGTTGCGATGGATGATCTTTACCACCACGCCGCCGAGCGCCTCGATGCCGAGCGAGAGCGGCGTCACGTCGAGCAGCAACATATCCTTCGTGGCTGCAGACCCGCCACTCAGGATGTTGGCCTGCACCGCCGCGCCCAGCGCTACCACCTCGTCGGGATTCAGCTCGGCGTGCGGCTCGCGCGCGAACAGCTCGCGTACCAGCTGCCGCACCCGCGGGATCCGCGTCGAACCACCGACTAGCACCGCCTCGTCGAGCTGTCCCGGCGAGAGGCCCGCATCTTTCATCGCCTGCTTGCACGGCCCGACAGTGCGCGCCACGATGGTTGCGATCAGCTCGTCGAACTGCGCGCGCGTGATCTCGCGTTGATAGCGTTTGCCCTGCGGTAATTGGACGTCGATGGTCGTCATATCGTTCGACGACAGCGCGATCTTTGCCTCGATCACGGCTTTCCGTATCGCCGCGACTGCTTCCCCGTTCCGCTGCAGGTCGAGCTTCATGTCGCCCGCGATATCGTTCACCGCGATCGCGATCAGCAGGTTGTCGATGTCGTCGCCGCCCAGGTGCGTGTCGCCATTGGTGGCGATGACCTCGAAGATCCCCTCGTGCAGCTTCAGGATCGAGACGTCGAATGTCCCGCCACCCAGATCGTAGACCGCGATGGTCGCGGCAGCTTTCTTGTCGAGTCCGTAGGCGAGCGAGGCCGCCGTCGGCTCGTTCACCAACCGCAGCACGTCGAGTCCGGCGATGCGCCCCGCATCTTTCGTCGCTTGCCGCTGCGCATCGTTGAAGTATGCCGGGACGGTGATGACCGCCTTCGTGACCGGCGCGCCAAAATAACGCCCGGCGTTGCGCTTCAGTTGCCGCAGGATGAAAGCGGATATCTCCGGCGGCGTGAATTCGCGCTCGCCCAACCGTATGCGCAGCACCTCGCCCGGCTTCAAGTCATCGGCCAAGCGGAACGGGAAGAGCTTGAGCTCGTCCTGCACGTCGTCGATGCCGCGACCGATCAATCGTTTCACCGAGTACACCGCACGCTCGGGCGTCTCGACCAGGTAACGGCGCGCCGTATTGCCCACCACGATCTCGCCATGCTCATCGAGCGCTACCACCGAGGGCACGAGGTTCTGCCCGTCCTCGCCCGGGATCACCACTGGACGGTCGCCCTCCATGTAGGCGACGAGCGAGTTCGTCGTTCCCAGGTCGATCCCGACGATGCGGTCGTTAGTCATCTGAGTTCGGCCATCTACCCTTCCAGCACTTCGTTCACATCCCGCACCAGGTTACGGATGTAGCTGCGGCGGTTCAGCAGGTCGGTCATCCTTACTTTGGCAAAAGCCTTCTTCGCATCGTCGCTCGCTGCGACTCCCGCATCCCACTCCGCCCAGTACGCCTTCAATTCCGCTTCCAGTTCGGCGAGTTTCGCCTCAAAGATCTGCTTCTGCTGCGCCAGCTCGCGCGCAAGATTAAAGCCCTCGCGCTCGCCCGTCTTCTTCGCCATGCGGGCTTCTTCGAGCTGCAGGTTCAACTCGAACACTTCTTCCAGCAGCTCCGGCGGCACCGCCTGCTTCTTTTCCTGGCCTGACGTCCGCGCCTGCTCGGTCGCGCCCGCCGACTGCTCTTCCAGCTTCACGCCCTCGAGCGCAAGCAGATACTTCGTCCGCTCGATCGGGTCGCGCAGCGTGCGATACGCGTCGTTCAACCGCGAGCTTTGTTCCAACGCTCGCTCCTGCTCCGCTTGTGGCGCGCGCGCGAACACGTCCGGATGCAACTTGCGGCTCAGCTTGTAAAACTCCTGTTCCAGCGCCTTGCGGTCGAGCTCCAGCTTCCGCGGCAGACCAAAAACGCCAAAGTAGTCGGCGGCATCGTTCACGGGCGGATTGGCAGTCTTCGTCGCCATATCAAGATTCTTTGGGTAGGCACCGGCGACTCGCCGATGCAGGCGGCCACCCTGAATGGGAGCCGCTTACGAGAAGGACGAGCCGCAGCCGCACGACTTCTGCGCGTGCGGATTATTGAAGATGAACCCTTGCCGCATCAGCGTCTCTTCATAATCGAGCGTCATGCCCGAGAGATACAAGAACGACTTTGGGTCGACGAAGAGCCGCACGCCCTCGAACTCGAACACTTTGTCGCGCTCGCGCGGCTGCGAATCGAAGCGGATGTTGTAAGACAGGCCCGAGCAGCCGCCGCCCTGCACGCCCAGGCGCAGCCCACCCTGCTGCGGGTCGACCTTCTCTTTCGCCATCGCCACGCGGATCCGCTTCAGCGCCTTCTCCGTCACGTTCACAGGCTGAGGCGAATTCGGTGCAGACGCCTCCGCCTGCTCCGTCGCCTGCGACGGTGCGCCAATGCCTACGAGTTGATCTGCATTCGCCATATGACCAACGCCAACTACTAACGGCGGATTACTTCGCTTGCGCGACTTCCGCCGGCTGTGCCACGCCCTGCTTCTTCTTCCAGTCGCCGATCGCGGCGCGGATCGCGTCTTCCGCCAGCACCGAACAGTGGATCTTCACCGGCGGCAACGCCAGCTCTTTCACGATGTCGGTGTTGCGGATCAGGAGCGCTTCGTCGACCGTCTTCCCCTTCACCCACTCGGTCGCGAGGGACGAAGAAGCGATGGCCGAGCCGCAGCCGAAGGTCTTGAACTTGGCGTCTTCGATGATGTTGGTCGCCGGGTTCACCTTGATCTGCAGCTTCATCACGTCGCCACACTCCGGCGCGCCCACCATGCCGGTGCCGACTTCGGACGAGCTCTTGTCCATCGACCCAACGTTGCGCGGGTTGGTGTAGTGGTCCAGGACCTTATCGCTGTATGCCATTTTTAGTTCCTCTTTTCCCTAAACTCTTGTTTCCCTGAGCTTTGATGCCGAAGCATTCCGCTTCGACTCTCCACCGCTATCTCTTTAGTGCGTCGGAAGCTGCCAGTTCACCTTGCTGATGTCGATACCTTCCTTCGCCATCTCGTAGAGTGGAGAAAGTTCGCGCAACTTCTTCACCACTTCCACTACCTTTGCCGCCACGTAGTCCACCTCGGCCTCGGTGTTGAAGCGGCCCAACCCGAAGCGGATCGAGCTGTGCGCCAGGTCATCGCCCGCGCCCAATGCCTTCAAAACATACGACGGCTCAAGCGTCGCAGAGGTGCACGCCGAGCCGCTCGAGACGGCCACGTCGTTGATGCCCATGAGCAGCGACTCGCCTTCCACGTACGCGAAGCTGATGTTCAGGTTCCCCGGCAGGCGATGCTCTTCCGAGCCGTTGATGTAGACCTCATCTAGCTGCGACATGATCTTGTCGCGCAGGCGATTGCGCAGCCCGGCGAGCTTGCAGCTCTCCTGCGGCAGGTCGCGCATCGCGATCTCACACGCCGCGCCCAGACCGACGATGCCGGCCACGTTCAGCGTGCCCGAGCGCATGCCGCGCTCGTGTCCGCCGCCATCCACCATCGCGGTCAGCTGCACGCGCGGGTTGCGGCGCCGCACGTAGAGCGCGCCCACCCCCTTCGGCCCGTACATCTTGTGTCCCGAGATCGACATCAGGTCGATGTTCTGCTGGTTCACGTCTACCGGGACTTTGCCCACCGCCTGCGTGGCGTCACTGTGGAAGAACACGCCGCGCTCGCGGCAGATCTTCCCGATCTCTTCCACCGGCTGGATCACGCCGATCTCGTTGTTCGCGAACATGATCGACACCAGGATGGTCTTGTCGTCGATCGCGCGCTTCAGGTCTTCGAGGTCGATGCGTCCATCCTGCTGCACCGGCAGGTACGTTACGCGGAAGCCTTCCTTCTCCAACCGCTTGCAGGTATCGAGGATGGCTTTGTGCTCGGTGACCGCGGTGATGATGTGGTTGCCCTTCTCGCGGTACATCAGCGCCACGCCCTTGAGCGCGAGGTTGTCGCTCTCGGTGGCGCCCGAGGTGAAGATGATCTCCTTCGCGGTCGCGCCGATCAGCTTCGCGATCTGCTCGCGCGCCGTCTCCACACCCTGCTCCGCTTCCCACCCGAACGGATGATTCCGGCTCGCGGCGTTGCCGAACCGGTTGGTCAGGTACGGCATCATCGCCTCGAGCACCCGCGGATCGAGCGGCGTGGTGGCGTGGTTGTCCATGTAGATGGGCAACTTCACGCCCTCGGGGGTGGTCCTGGTCTCAATGATTGCGTTGCTGCTCATAATCTCCTCAAACCCTCTCTAAACTTTTTACGGGCGCGACCCGGTTTCCGGCCTGAGTTGCGTCCTGATTTGCGCCCAACTCCACCAGCGCGTTGTCGTCGGCGCTCATGTCCCACAGCGTCAGCTTGCTCAAAACCTCTTCGATCGACTCGTTCACCTTGCGCAGCGGCTCGCGGACGGTGCACGTCGGCGTCTGGTTGCACTCGCCCTTGAAGCACGAAGTGATGAACAGCGGCCCGTCGATCGCCTTGATCACGTCGAAGGCGGAGATGGTCCGCGGATCGGCCGCCAGCGCGTAGCCCCCGTTCGTCCCATGCTGTGAGGCCAGCAGTTTCGCCTTCACCATCCGCTGCAGGATCTTTGCCAGCAGCTCCGCCGGGATGCCGTAGACCTCCGCAATCTCTTTCGCGCTCGCCGAACCGGCGTGCTCCGCCAAGTGCTTCATGGCAATGAGCCCGTAGTCCGCCTTTTTCGTGAGCTTCAACATAATCGCTCCACAATTGCCTGCGCCGGCCCCCACTTGGAAAGCCGACCCATTTGGTCGTATATGATTTTAGATGCTTGCCGAGCGAATAAGCAACACGCCACAGCGAATGGCTGAAACCAGCACCCGAATGGTAACTCGTGGCTGGTTAGTGGTTTAGCCATCCCGGCCAAAAAGGTCGTGATTATCTTTTAGGCGTCCGCTCGCGCCTTAGCCCTTAGCTCACTCGACATCGACGCCACTGTGATGTACGCCTCGCTCTTCGAGAACCTCGACATGGAGCCGGTCGTCGTCGTCGTCCCCGGCCACTCCTATGTCGGTGTCCGCTTGGCGCGCGGCGGAAACCGTTACCTTAATATATAGAGACAGCACAGACCGCCCGCATCGGCTTTGAGGCCGCCGTCGTTGCCGCCGAGCGCGGACTCGCCCGCTTCCCCCTCTCCCAGGTACGGCTCATCAAGATCCACGAGGCGCGCGAAGCCGGCATCTTCCCTTTGCCGCTCCCCTAGTCTTCCCAGCGCCTAAGCCTTTGCCCATGTTCCTGGCAACACCCTCGCAGCAACTCCGCACCCACCGCCCACATCCATAGCTTCGACGGGGGGCAAAAGATTATTCCTGCGGGAACGCTTGACACCTTCCCAAGCAGGGCTAAAATACCCGCACTTCCGGTCATCGATCCGGACATGAACCAGCCGCAACGTTATCCATCCGCGAACACCGCCCGCCAAGAAACCCCTATGGAAAAGCCCTGCGCCCACCCGCGCGTGCAGATCGTGGCTCGTGAAGAGGACTCCGAGTTCGTCGAGTGCCTCGAGTGCCGCGAGATCTTCGAAGCCAGCGAGTTCAAAGACATGGCCATCGAAGAAGGCACCGCCTCCAGCGACGCCTAGTCCAAATAGCCTCAGGCGGCGCCGCCCAGCGCTCTTCCATCGCCGCGGACTGGTGTGGAACAGCGCGGGCTTGCGCCCCAGCCCCTACTTTGTTAACGTTTGCCCTCCCCTGGTTCACCACGCCGAACACCAGCTCCACCAACACCATCGGCGAACGTTCCCCCGCGCCGCCGATAAAAGGAATCCAACTCTATGTCTCGTGCCGCCCTTGTCGTCGATGATTCCATGCTGATCCGCCACACCGTGTGCCGCTTCCTCGAGGAGCGCGGCTTCACCGTGGAATCGGCGACCAATGGCGTGCAGGCGCTCGAGCTGCTCGCCGCCATGCGGCCCGACATCATCATCACCGACATGCAGATGCCGAAGATGGATGGCCCGCAGCTCATCGACGCCCTCAAGGCCAAGCCCGAGACCGCGCGCATCCCCATCGTCATCCTCGCCGGCAAGCAGACCGGCGCCGACCATGCCGGTGAGACGCGCGCCGACTTCGTCATCTTCAAAGACATCGACATCGAGACTCAGCTCCAGAAAGCGCTCATCTCCGCGCTTGGCGATCCCGCGGTCGCCGGTCTCTGATCCACATTCTTCGTATCCCCACACGTCTTCAGGCTTCTGAAATGCCGCCCGCGCAGCGCAACAAGGAAAAGACGCGCGCCTTCCCTTCCGCTCCGCCCTACTTCAGCTTCGTCACCGTGACGGAGAGCTCGAAGCGCTTCTGGCTGTTGAGTTCGTCACCCGCGGCCAATAGCGTGGACTTCCCCAGCGCGACCACCGCGGGATTCGAATACTCCACGCTGCGCAGCGGCAGCGCGCCACTCACCGTCTGCGGTTGGTCCACCAGGCTCGAGACCTCGAAGCGCGTCGAGAGCCACACGTCGTTCCCCTGCCGCGGACGCACTTTCGCGTCCACGCGCAGGCCGACATCCATGTAGTTGGGGCCCTTCTCGCCCGGCACGGGGACACGCATCCCCATCCGCATGCTGCTTCCGCCGCCCTCATCGGTCAGCAGCGTGTAGGTGCGCGTGTTCACCCGCTTGCCGTTCTCGATCTCGGCGATCACGTAATCCAGCCTGTACGCCGCGTTCGGATCATCCCCCCGTGGACGCGGTGGGGTCGTCTCCTGTCCGGCTGCCTGGCCCATCGTCACCATGACCAGTATCGCGGTCAGCAAGATCTTCATTACCTTCGTTGTTGCAACTCGTGCGCGCATTGCGCCTCCTATTTCGTTCCTTCAGCTTTGTGTGGACTCGTAGCGCCATCACTGGTCGGGGCCGACAGGGGATCTTCCTGGAACTCGAGCGGCTTGCGTTTGATCTGCGCCAGCACCTCCTCCCGCGGCGTCACCCGCACGTACCGCGCCAGCAGGATCTCCTGCTCGGTCGGCGGCGTGGGCGTGGGAAACACGGCGCGCCGCGGCAACGTGCTCGCGGCTGCTTCCGTCGCCGGATGCTGTGGTACAGGCTGCCGCGCCGCTGCAATCACGTCTTGCTTCGACGCCACCGGCGCCGCTGCTTCCTGCTTCGGCACGCTCTGCTTGGAAACACTCTGCTTCGGCACGACCGCCTCCGGCTGCTGCTGGTGCGCTCTGGGTTGCCCATCAGCCGGCTTGCGTTCGACCGGACGCGCCAGCAGCACGACCACCATCACCACTGCTGCCAGCGCGGCTGCGGCTCCACCCCACATCCACCACGCGCGCCGGCTGGCATCTTCCGCGCGGCCATCGTGCAGCCGTCGCAACACGCGCTCTTCCATGCCGTGCAGCGGCTCGGCCGCACCGTATTGGGCCAGCGCCGAATCGAGCAGGCTGTCGAGTCGTTTCTCGCGCTCGTATTTCT